>NZ_JBSFHA010000023.1:0-122326 GCF_053596855.1 Streptomyces sp. NPDC001617 | reverse complement strand
CGCTACTTACAGCGAGCTGAAAGCGGATCCGTCATCGTATCGGTCACGGAGACGGCGAAGATTTGGAACGCAGGTAGCACGAGCGCTCCGGCGGCCGATCACGACGCAGCTGGGAGGCCGTGACCTCGATGACGACCCAGGTGCCGGGTTAGTCGATCGCGGCGTCGGCGATGCGCTGGCGGCCTTCGCTGGTCGCGTTCAGTCGAGGATCTTTGAGATTGGGCAGCCCCATGCCACACCCGGTCTGTCGGGTCCGTAGAGCGTGGGACCGCATGCCTGGAAGAACTCCTGTCGGCTGGCCGCGTTGTCGCCGTCCTGGGGGACCAGGCCCAGGAAGGTGTGGCCTGCTTCCTGGGCCCGGTGGGCGATCTCGGTGAGAAGTGCCCGCCCGACCCCGCTGCGACGATCCGTATCAGCGACGGCCATGGTCAAGACGAACGTCTGCTCGCCGGGATGCGCCTCTCGGCCCTCGTCGTGTCCGAAGCCGCAGTGGAGCTGGAACTCAGCGACCCCGATGACGGTTCCGTGGAGCTCGGCCACGATGACGTCCAAGCCCTCGGGATCGTAGAACCTGCCGTTTCCCAGATGGTTCGAGTACAACAGCTCCTCCACCACCGAATAGTCGGCGTGGGCGATGTCACGGATGAGCGGCATGGGCCGAGTACCCCCAGGCAGCAGCGTGTACCCGCTCTCACGGCATCCAGTGGCGGGTATCCGCCCGCCACTGGATGCCGTTGTGGTCTCGTTGGAGGAGACCATCCGCCACCGATTCTCGGTTCGGGAACGACACGACGTAGAGCGGTGGAGGCGAAGGGTTCCATCCCTGCACAGCAGCGCAGCACCCGCTGATGGCAGCGGCCCGACCGGAGCTGTTGCCGCGACTGAGTGCGGACGCCACTCGGCGCGGGGCGGGTGCGCCTTGTAGAGCCGGAAATCCAGGTTTCGCTCTGGGAGGTTGGCGACCGTGCTGCAACTCACCCCCGGATCTGCTGCATTGAACGGAAGGCATCGCCGAACGCGGTTACGTGCAGGCCTTCTGCCGCCCTCGGTGGGCGCGCATAGGTGTCCCATGTTTCGGTGAAGTGGGCGTGCCGTGAGAGCGCTTGGACGGTCTTCGGGTCGTGCTGGCCTGGTCCGCCGAGTGTGGTGGTGTAAAACACCTCATTCCGCAAAGCGTTCTGTGCTGGGGGCGATCTCGTCCCACTGTTCGGCGATGGTGTTCAGTGGAGAGTCGACACGGCCGTGTAGCGTGTGGATAGGTCCTCTTCAGGCAGCCTACTGAGTTCCTCGAAGGCCAGGCTTGCTTGCTGCAAGGAGCCATCGATGAGGTCGAGTTCATCGTTCGCCGTCTTGATGAATGCGTCGAAGATCGAGTCAAGTTCGGACCGAGTGAATTCCCACGTGCGCCCACGAAAGTGTGAGCTGCTCTTGAGGATGCCGAGTTTTTCGAGATTTTCGCGGAGGGCATCTCTCTGCCTTCGCAGCGCAGTGCAGGCTTCGCGGCCGATCGAAACTTCCTGGACCCACAGGTACGCAGCGAGCAGGTCGGCATCGTCGGCTTTACCCAACGCGTCGCCGATCCTGCTGCGTACGTCGCGGTCGGGGTAGCGGGGAGGGACGACGCGAGCGGTACGGGGTCACTGACATTCCAAGGCGGCTTCCCGCCCTACTGTTCATACGTGAAAGGGATACTTGCCTCGTCGCTGGCAGTGCATGTGATGCTTGATCGTCTCTGAAGATTCGCCTGTTTGATGTCCGTTCCGAATCGCGTGTGCGGTGGAGCGTTTTAGCGGACGTGGTGCTTGGGTTTGAGCCGGGAGGCAACTAAGTCGTCGGTTTGCCCGGCCAACCAGAGTTCGGCGGGTAGCCGAACAGGTGTGGGGTGACCGTGCGGCGGGGCATATGTCCGCCTCCCGGTCGGTATGGGACTGCAGTAGAGGCAAATCTCTTCGCCGTACGTCGGCCTGCCGATCATGTTGCGGTCGTGTTGGTGGGGGCGAGGCTCGGCGGGTAGCCCTTTGCGCGGAGCCAGGTGTCGAGGGCGAGAGCGACGATGTCTCCGTGCGGTAGGCCGGTGTCGGCGTTGTAGCGGCGGATGCGTCGCTGGAGCTGGAGGTCTGCGGGGACGGCGTGGTTGAACTGTCCGCGTTTGGTGTGCCGGTTTCTGATGACGTCCAGAGTGTCCGGATGCGGCGTGAGAACGTCATCGGTCGGCTGGGGCTCGGCGTCGAGCGCGTCGGCGATTTCACGTAGTCGGCGGGCGTAGGGGGAGTGATCAGGCATGCGAGCTGCTCCGGTCGGTCCGGATAGGCGGATAGCTATCCGCCTATTGGGTTATTGGAATAGTCGGCACGGGGCGGCCCGCCCCTTTGCGTGAGGGTGGCCGCCCTGTGCCTTGCGGTCGGGTCAGAACCCGCGGGTGGTGAGCCACTCGTCCAGTGCGACCGAGACGATGTCGCCGATGGGCAGGTGGTCGAGTTCGTTGTCCAGCGCGAAGCGCTTGAGCCGCTTCTTCAGCTTCAGCGCCGCGGGGACCGACGAGTCGAGGCTCTCGCGCGCGATGATGCGCTGGTTGAGAACGACGGCGGTCTCAGGAATGTCCTTGGGACGGCCGGATCCCTGAGCCCACGGTGTTCCTTGGCTGGGCGTTGTCTGTGATTGCGCATCCTGTTCCTGGTGAGCCCGTGGAACATCGGTCCTCACCGGGAACCCGTTGCCGCCTGCCGCCGGGGAATCTGCAGGGCGAAGCGCCACCTCGGCGCCCCAGGCTGCGCCGGGAGCCGCGGACGTGCCGTGCTGCACAACGGGTTTGGCTGGCTGCGTGGGCTGGATGGCAGGTGCTGCGGGCTCGGCAGCCGGGAGTGCAGGCGGTACCTGCCGCTTCATCGGCTGACCGGCGGATTCTGTCCCCGCCTTGGTGGCGGCGACGGCCGGGCGAACTGGCTGACTGGCGGCCGGCTCCGGGACGGGGCCGCCCGGTGCCTCGGCAGTCGGCTGGGCGGACGTCTGTGCCACTTCGGGCATCGCCTTGGCCTGGCCCTGTGCCGACCCCTCGGGGTTGGGAACGGTGGAAGGAGCGGGCTGAATCTGCGGCTCGCCGGCCGCGGGACGGCCTTCGGACGGGGTAGCGGCCTGTTCGGCAGCGTACTGCTCGGGGGTGAGCTCGGCGGTCGGGGGAGGAGGCGGAGGGGTGGTCTTCTTGGTTCCGCCCAAGGTACGACCGCCCGTGCGGCGGGCGGGGGGCTTCATGCGTTCGGTCATGCCGCGGTCAGCTCCTTCATCAGCTCGGCGTACTCGCTCAGCTCGGTCGGGATCTCGCCGAAGGCCTCCATGTAGTGGACCCAGGAGTGGATGGTGGTGTCGGCGAGCGGGAACGCCTCGTCGCGGTCCGGGCCGATGCCCTCGCCCTTAACGGGGTCGAGGAGCTTGTCTTTCGCGTTGCGGGGCAGGCTGGTGCGGTCGTCGGCCTTGACCATGACGACGTGGGCGGTGACGCCGTGTTCGTTGCGTGCGGCGGCGCGCTCGGCCTCGTCGAAGGTGGCCACGAGCTTTCGGCGCTCGATCTTGGTGGGGGCGACCGGGACGAGCAGCAGGTTCGCCTCGGTGACAGCCTCGTGGAAGATGCGGGCGCTGCCGCCGCCGGCGTCGACCACGATCGCGCCGAACTCGGCGCGCTTGGCACGGATGTACTCGGCGATGTCGTCGAACGGGTATCGCTCGACAACCAGGTTCTCGGGAATCTCGAAGCCGGCGGCCTGGGCGACCTTGAACCAGTCGTAGGCGGACTGGCTCGTCGCGTCGGCGTCCAGCAGCAACGTGGGCAGGCCGAGGACGACGGCGTAGTAGAGGGCGATGAACCAGGCCGAGGTGGTCTTTCCGGTGCCGCCCTTGAGCATGCCGACGACGATCACGAACGCGTCCCAGACGTGGTCTGTGGCTGCGGCCAGGGTCTTGTGGCGGGTGTTGGCGTTCACGTGTGCTTGATCTCCTGAAAGGGAAAGGGGTGTTGTCGTGTGTGATTCGGTGGAAGTGCTGCTCCTGTGGAGGCACGTCTCCGTCGGACTGGTGGAGGCGCCCGTGCTCCGCAGCGGCAGCCGGGATGCCCTTGGGCAGAGCGATTGAAAGCTCTGGCTTCGGCTCTCATAGTCGGTTTCCGTCACGGTGAGCGGAGCCGTGTCGGTGCTGGGGCCGCATTCGCGTCTTGGCCTGGTGCAGGAGCCGGTAGACCGTGGCCACGGAGTAGTTGCACTCCTCAGCAAGCTCCGGCACCGTGGCGCCGGCCTCGTACCGCGCCCGCAGAGACAGCGCGAGCTTCTGCCGCTCAGGGGCCCGCGCTGCACTGCGCATCCGCAGCGTCTGCTGGGTAGTGCGCACGGTTCCGCCGGCCTCGATCAGCAGACGCCGGGCAGCACGTCTCGAATCTCCCGCCGTTGCGGCGAGTTCGGTGAGGGTTGCGCCGTGCTGCTCGTAGAGGGTGCGCAGGTGAGTTGCGAGGCGCTGGCGGGCTTGTGGGTTCTGCCGCATCCGGCGGGTCTGCCAGGAGGTGCGCATGACGGTCCCGGCGTCGTGCAGCCGGTTGAGGACGCTGCCGTAGGACAGGCCGCTGGCGGTGACGAGTTCGTCGACCGTGGCACCGGACTCGTACTGCCGGCGCAGGGACTGGGGCGTCACCGCCTCGCTCGCATCGGAGGTGGTCGGTGGATGTGGGTTCATGCGACGGACTCCCATTCGCTGAGGGCTTCGGCATGGGCAGCGGCCAGCTCGTCGTAACTGCGCTGGTCGGATGGGGTGATGAGGATCAGGCGGCCGTCGGTGGCGACCCGCCAGTCGGTGGCCGGACGACCGGTGAGCGGGTCGAGGACGCGTCCGTCGGGGGTATGCCACGCGGGCGGGATCTCGTCGGGACGTGGCGCGGGGACCAGCACTCGGCGGCCGTCGCGGACGATCACTACAGCCTTGCTGCGGTGCTCCCCCAACCGGCTCAGTGCCTCCTGGTAGGCCGCCCGCTCCGCCGTGTGCAGGGCCTTGCGCCGGGCCGCGATGCCCCAGGTGCCGTGCTGCTCGGCGATGTTGGCCCAGCCCTCTGCCGGCGTGTGGCTGTTGTCGGCGTCCGGGAGGGGGATACCGAAGCCCTCCAGCGCACGTGGCGCGAGGTTCCAGGTCTCTCCGGTGTGCTGGACGAGTCCGTGGTCGGCGAGGCGTTTCAGGGTCCGGTAGGTGGTGGCGCGGGAGACCGAGGAAGTGCCGACGAGCTCAATGACCGTCTGGTCCGGGTGCACGTGCAGGGCGCTGATGATCATGAGGGCGGCGCTGCCGAGGCCGTGGTGGGCGAAGGCGTCGTGGCCCATGAGATTGCCGAGGACGGTGGAGTCGATGTCGGCCGTCGTGGCCGTCTCAGAGGTGGTCCACTCCCCAAGTGCCGGGTCGGGGGGGAACTGAGTGGACCGGAAACGAGACAGCAAAGCCGGGCCACCGTGACCCGCGATGTTGCCGTTGCCCAGGTACCAGGTGGAGCCCTCCCGGCCATGGCCCACCCGCAGACGCCGCAGCCAGCCACGCGGCCGGAGGACTGTCTCGTAGATGACCCGCAGCGTCGTGCGGGACACCCCGGCTTCCTCCGCTGTCTGCCGCTCACTGGCGTGGTGCAGGGGGCCGCCCGCGATCTCGGCGAAGTTCAGGTGCGCCCGCAGCACCCGCAGCGCGGTCCGTCCTCGCTCCCCGCGCCAGGGCGTGGTCTCGATGCGGTCCCGCAGCGCGGCGAGAATCTCGTACGCGTCGTGCCGGGAGCTCAGCGCGATGGTGGTGCTGATCGTCTTGGAAGCGCTGTTCCAGATCCGGCGGATGTAGTCCAGGGCGCGGGTCTGCCCGGAGCGCAGCGCGATGTGCCGGGTGTGCCGTCCGCCTTCGTGCTCGGGATGCAGCAGGAGCTGCGTGAGCTGGTCGATGCTGCCGCCGGCGCGGGCGACGTGGCAGGCGATGGCCGCGGTGATCCGGTGTCCGTGCTCGGCCGCGCCCTGGCGGTCCCCGCGGGGGATCACGGTCCGGCCGTCGGAGGAGAGTCGGCTGTAACTGCCGGTGGCGTAGCGGCCGGTGAGGTCTCCGAGCAGAATGAGATCGGTTGCGGCCGACGGAAGTTGGGCGTAACCCAGAACAACGCCGTTGAATTGGGATGCGTTTGGTCGAGAGAGGTCGTGATGGGTGTTGTGCGTCACGGTGGGGTCGTCTCGCAAAGACGTGGACGCCACCCAGGCCCGCTAAAACCACGGGTGGTGTCCGGAACCGACCTCCAACGGCGCCGGCAAGGTCTCCAGGATTGCCGTCCTGGAGGCCCTCGTAAGCCCGGCCCCGAGCGGAGGCAGGCGTCCCCATCGCAGCTCGACCGAGGTCGAAACAGAGCCCCGCCAGAGTCGCTCACTCGTGATCCACACCGGCCAACTCAGGTCCCTCAAAGGCCAGTTTCAGGGGCTGCTGCCTCTGACTGCCTCCGAGCGACCCGGGTCGAACCGGGGTCGAATCAGAGCGGTTTCCTCTGACTGCCTCCGATCGCCTCTGCAACCCGTCCTAGCAGGTCACAGCCTCATCGCCTCGCATAAGCGCAGGTCAGAAAGATGCGCTAGCTGTACCACTGGTTCCTGGCGAAGGCGGTCATGTGAGGCATGGGGGTTCCCGTCCCTGTCGGCGGGGCTCCGTCGCCCCGCGTGCCGTGGTTGGAATCAGGGTCGTGAGGCTTGTACCGGCTCGGCAAGGCGGCTTCTGCCAGACGGAAGGACTTCTGTAAAGAGGCTGGTCAGAGCCCTGTTCCGTCAGCCCCTGGTCGCCAGAGCGGAGGGCCGGGTGGTGCTGCTGTTCGCTTCGCGCTCGGGGTAACCGGAGAGGGCGACGGTGAGTGCGACTACTCACTGCGTGGCGTTAATCGCCCAAACAGGTCCACATAGTTGCAAATGTGAGACTCCTCTGTCGATGGATGCTCGGTACAGCGGCAAGAATCAGCATTGCTACAGGTCCACTACTGTCCGCTTTGGAGGCTCCTTTTCGTGTTCCTCAGGCGGCGCCAACGGCCTGTCGTTGGTTGGCCGGCTCCGGCTTGGGTGTGCGGATGACGGCCAGCACCAGGAACAGTCCCACGACCGCGGCGAGCGGCGCGTTGAGCAGGCCGACACCGGCTCCCGCCAGGAGCATCGGGAGCATGATGCCGCTGAAGTACCCGGTCGACGCCGAGATCTGTGTCAGCCACACCATTGCAGCGGCGACCATCAGCAATCCGGTCGTCATGGAGGTCTTCGGGCTGTAACGCTTGACGATCTTCGGGGTCAGCGTCCTCGGCACCACCACCATGCCGAGGGACATCGGCAGGAAAGCGAATCCCGCCTCGATCGGATTCCTGGCGAGTACGTTCTGCACGAACTGGGTCAGGAAGAAGAACATCCCGAACATCGCGCCGCCGGAGCAGACGAAGACGAGGAAGCCGCCGGCTCGGTTGCGGTTGGTGAACAGGCCCAGGTTCAGGATCTGCGGAGCCGCTCATACTGAAGACGGTGGAAGGACGGATGGAGTACGCGAGCGCGAGCGGCGGCGTCCAGGCCGCACGCCGTTGGGATGCGCACTCGGCGGCCGGCGACTCGGGGGCCTGGGCCCTGGCCAGCCATCCGGCGAGATCGAAGAGCCGGTTCCGGTGGCCCGAGAGCACGGTCGAGGGCGGGGAGGCCGTCGACGTTCATGATGCCGGGTTGAGCAGCTTCCAGTGCCCTTCGGAGATGACCTCGACGCCGTCGTCGGTCACCTTGATGGCGGTCTGGGCGTCGATGACGTACGCCGGACCCTTTATCCCGGCGGCCCACCGTTCCGCCTCGGCCATGGTGTTCTCCGGACAACCGGGGCTGTCGAGGTGCGGGAAGAGGGAGAAGTCGACGACTCCCAGCGTGCTGTCGTCACCGGTGGGCGGTCTCCAGCCGACGAAGTCCTCCCCGATGCGGGGAGTCAGCACCATGCTCCCGGCACTGAGCCCCACGTAGACCGTGTCGCGCAGCGACGGGAGGAGGTCGGCCAGTCCGGACTCCCGCATCCAGTGGCACAGGTACATCGTGTCGCCGCCGTTGACCAGCAGGGCGTCAGTTTCTCGGACCCAGGAGACCCAGCGTTCCTTGTCGATGCCGGGCAGTGCGGTGAGCTCCAGCACGCCCACCGACTTCCACCCCAGCTCGGTCATGGGGTTGGGGGAGCGTCCGCTGATGAAACGCCATGGCCCGCCCGGATCCCCGTACGGGCCCCCGTACCCCGCGGTGGGGATGCAGAGGGCGCTGGCCTCGGCGATCGGTTTGCCCAGGAGATCGACCAGCGCCGCCAGCATGCTTGCGTTCCTGACACCGGAGTCGGTAAGGAGAAGCTTCATCGATCCCCCGAACTGATCGCGTAGTGAAGTTAATTGAGCGAAGCCGCGGCCAGGAACGACGTCCGTGGCCCGACAGCCGGGTCGGTCAGCTCGGGCATCCCGTCATCCTGCATCCCGTCATCCTGCATCCCATCATCCCGTTATCCCGCGGCCCTTCGGCCCTGGCCTCACGCCTTCACTCGCGCGACGTCGCTCCCCTAGGTCACCTTGTGCGGCACCCAGACGGCGGCGTGGAAAGGGCCGTTGGCGGTGGACGGGTCTGCGGACGGAAGTGCTGCGCTGCCCGCGACGACGCCGTGGCGGTTGACCTGCGTCGCGGCGGAGTTGAGGCCGCCGAGGGAGGCCAGGTAGGTGAAGTCGCCGTTGTCGACGCGGGCGACGAAGGCGAAGGAGTTGGGGGCGAAGTTGTCACCGACCACGACGTTCCCGGCGATCTGCTCGACCTCGGTGACACCGCGCCCGGAGCCGATCACGGCACTCGTGTGCGTCTTGAGGTTGAACCAGCTGGAGACCAGGCTGTCGCCGCCGACCACAGTGCTCCCGCTGATCAGCTGCGCGATCAGGAAGTGGGACCCCAGGTCCGTGCGGATGCCGGTGCGGAGGTCGTAGGCGTATCCGGTGAGGCCGTTGGCGGCCGTTCGAGACTGACCGACCACGGTGGAACCGCTGATGTCGTTGGCTGTGCTGGAGCTTCCGCCGAGGGTGCCGAGATCGGTCGTCGTCCGGGTGCGCAGGTCGTACGCGAACCCGTGCCTTGTCGCGGCAGGCGTGTTCGGCAGGGAGGAACTGCCCACGACGATCGCACCGTTGACCGCCGCCGCGGTGCTGACACCCGACGGGCCGGCGAGGCTGCCGAGATCGGTCATGTGTACATCAGTTCCGATCGGTCAAACAGCGAGCGGTCGGCCACAAATTCGAACGAGTCGTCATCGAGGTCCGGAACAGCGCAGTCAACGCGTGAATGCGGGAAGTGGGCGGCGATGCGCCCCGAGAACGAGAGGCATTCCTCCCTTCGGAGGAGACGGCCGGCCGCGCATGTGTCCCTTTGAATCCTGTGGTGGGCCGCGGCCCTTTCTAGGTTGGTGATCGGGCTCATTGGCCCTGTTCAGCACAGCCCTTCTTCCGTGGGAGTACTTCCGTGGCCACGTTCCTCTACCGGTTGGGCCGGCTCGCCTTTCGGCGACGACGGCTGTTCGTGATGTTCTGGATAGCCGTCCTGGCTGCCGTCGGAATCGGCGCGGGCACCGTCTCGGGCAGAACGACAGAGGGTTTCACCCTGCCCGGCACACAGTCGCAGAAGGCGATCGACCTGCTGCACAAGGAGTTTCCGCAGGCCTCCGCGGACGGTGCCACGGCCCGGATCGTGTTCGAGGCCCCGAAGGGGCAGACGCTGGCCTCCGGCACGAACAGGACCGAGATCGAGTCGCTGGTCGCCGGGCTCAGGACCGCGCCCCAGGTGGCGAACGTCGCCGACCCCTATGCCAACCGCCTGGTGAGCAGGGACGGCACCATCGCCTACACCCAGGTCACCTACGAGGTGAAGCAGACCGACATCACCGGCGCGGCACGGGACGCCCTGCACCACATCGCCGACCAGGGCGAGAAGGCCGGGCTGACGGTGAACATGGGCGGCAACGCCGTACAGGGCAAGGCGGGAGCCGGACCGGCCGAGCTGATCGGCGTCGCGGTCGCCGCCGTGACCCTGGTGATCACCTTCGGTTCGCTGCTCGCGGCCGGGCTGCCGTTGCTGATGGCGATCGCCGGCGTGCTGACGGCCGTCTGCGTCCTGACGATGGCCACGGCGGTCTTCGACATGAGCTCCAGCTCGTCGACCCTGGCCCTGATGCTGGGCCTGGCGGTGGCCATCGACTACGCCCTGTTCATCGTCTCCCGCTATCGCGGCGAACTGCGCCAGGGCCGTGCGCCCGAGGAAGCCGCCGGACGGGCGCTCGGCACGGCGGGATCGGCGGTGGTGTTCGCGGGCCTGACGGTGATCATCGCGCTGGCGGGCCTGACCGTGATCGGGATCAAGTCCCTGGGCACCATCGGCCTCGCCGCCGCCTTCGCGGTGGCCGTAGCGGTCCTCATCGCCCTGACCCTGTTGCCCGCGGTCCTCGGCTTCGTCGGGGAACGCATCATGAAGGGCAGGCTCAAGAGCCCACGCCTGCGGGCGCTGGAGCACGGCGAAGGTGAGGCATGGGGCGTCCGCTGGGCGAAGTTCGTCACGCGCAACCCGGTCAAGGTGCTGGCCGTGGCGGTCACTGCCCTCGTCGTCCTGGCCATTCCGGCACTCTCGCTGAAGCTGACGCTGCCCGACGACAGCATGGCCGCCCCCGGCAGCAGCGAGCGGATCACCTACGACACCATCACCAAGGGTTTCGGCGACGGCTACAACGGCCCGCTGACGATCGTGGTGGACGGCAGAGGGAGCGACGATCCCAAGGCCGCCGCCGCGGACGCGGCCACTCTGCTCGGCAGGCTGCCGGATGTCGCCTCGGTCGGCCCGGCCGCCTTCAACCAGGGCGGTGACGTGGCCGTCATCAGCGCCGTACCGAAGAGCTCGCCCAGCAGCCAGGCCACTCGGGACCTGGTCTCGGACATTCGCGGACGCGGCGCCGGACTGCACGAGGACACCGGCGCCGACCTCATGGTCACCGGCCTGACCGCGGTGAACGTCGACGCCTCCGCCAAGATGGGCGCCGCCCTGATCCCCTACCTGGGTGTGGTCGTCGGCCTGGCGTTGATCCTGCTGCTGCTCGTGTTCCGCTCGATCCTGGTCCCGCTCAAGGCGGCGCTCGGCTTCCTGCTCAGCGTGGTCGCCACCCTCGGTGTGGTGGTCGCGGTCTTCCAGTGGGGCTGGCTCGCGGACGTCTTCGGCGTCGACCAGACCGCGCCGATCGTGAGCTTCCTGCCCATCTTCCTGGTCGGCGTCGTGTTCGGACTCGCCATGGACTACGAGGTGTTCCTCGTGACCCGGATGCGTGAGGAGTACGTCCACGGGGCCGGGCCGACCGAGGCGGTGATCGCCGGTTTCCGGCACTCCGCCAGGGTGGTCACGGCCGCCGCCCTGATCATGATCTCGGTGTTCGCCGGCTTCCTGCTGGACGACGTACCGCTGATCAAGTCGATGGGCATGGGTCTGGCCTCCGCGGTGCTGTTCGACGCCCTGGCCGTCCGGATGACCATCGTGCCCGCGGTGATGGCGCTCGTCGGCCGTCGCGCCTGGGCCCTGCCGGGGTGGCTGGACCGCTTCCTGCCGAACGTCGACGTCGAGGGCGAGAAGCTGCAGCACATGCTGGAGGCCGAGGCCGAGGCCGAGACCAAGGCCGAGGACGCTCAAGAGCCGGCGGCCGGCCAGCGCGAACCGGTCTCGCCGACGCCGGCGCGCACCGACTGACCCCCTCGCCACCGCCTGCCGGCCCCGTCCCCCCGCGGGAGCCGGCAGGCGGCTCCGTCTGTTCCTGGAGGCGCACCCCCTCACCGGATCCACCAGGTACGCGCGACTTCGTGGAGGCGGGCCGGGAAGCACCCCGGTCGCCCCCCGGCTGACGGTGGCCCCTTTCTCCGCAGGTGGCGAACGGGCCGTGGCCGACCACGGCTCCGCGTTCGCACGGAGCGTCGCGAACCTCGCGTACCGACGACTTTCACACAGATGCCACCGGGCCCTTCCCTGACGTTTGTTGCTCTTGGAACACTCGCTCCGCGCGCATTCCGTCATGTTCCGGCCATCCGCACCTCAGGATGAGAAGAGGCACTCACCCATGCCCGAAGTCAACCGGCGCCGATTCCTCCAACTCGCGGGCGCGACCACCGCGTTCACCGCCCTGTCGAACAGCATCGAGCGCGCCGCCGCGCTGCCCGCGAACCACCGCACCGGGTCCATCGAGGATGTCGAGCACATCGTCGTCCTGATGCAGGAGAACCGTTCTTTCGACCACTACTTCGGCACCCTCAGAGGCGTCCGCGGCTACGGCGACCCGCGGCCGGTCGTGACCCGGCAGGACGGGAAGCCGGTCTGGTACCAGGCGGACGCGAGCGGCAAGGACATCCTGCCTTTCCACCCGGACGCCGACGACCTGGGCCTGGCCTTCATCCAGGACCTCCCGCACGGCTGGAACGACGGCCACGCCGCCTTCGACGGGGGCAAGTACGACAAGTGGGTCCCGTCCAAGGGCTCCACGACGATGGCGTACCTGACCCGCAAGGACATCCCCTTCCACTACGCGCTCGCCGACTCCTTCACCGTCTGCGACGCGTACCACTGCTCCTTCATCGGTTCGACCGACCCCAACCGCTACTACATGTGGACCGGTTACACCGGCAACGACGGGCAGGGCGGCGGGCCCGTCCTCGGCAACGACGAGGCCGGCTACAGCTGGACCACCTACCCCGAGCGCCTGGAGAAGGCCGGCGTCTCCTGGAAGATCTACCAGGACATCGGCGACGGCCTCGACGCGAACGGCAGTTGGGGCTGGATCCAGGACGCGTACCGCGGCAACTACGGCGACAACTCCCTGCTCTACTTCAAGCAGTACCAGAACGCCCAGCCCGGCGACCCGCTGTACGACAAGGCCCGCACCGGCACCGACGCCCGCAAGGGCGAGGGCTTCTTCGACCAGCTCAAGGCCGACGTCAAGGGCGGCAAGCTGCCGAAGATCTCCTGGGTCGTCGCCCCCGAGGCCTTCACCGAGCACCCCAACTGGCCGGCCAACTACGGTGCCTGGTACGTCTCCCAGGTGCTGGACGCGCTCACCTCCGACCCGAAGGTGTGGGCCAAGACGGCCCTCTTCATCACGTACGACGAGAACGACGGCTTCTTCGACCACATGCTCCCGCCGTTCGCGCCGACGTCCGCCGCACAGGGCAAGTCGACCGTCGACCTCGGCCCGGACCTGTTCAAGGGCGACAGCAGCCATGTCGCCGGCCCCTACGGGCTCGGTCAGCGCGTGCCCATGCTCGTCGTCTCGCCCTGGAGCAAGGGCGGTTACGTCTGCTCCGAGACGCTCGACCACACCTCGATCATCCGGTTCATGGAGACCCGCTTCGGCGTCCACGAGCCGAACATCTCGCCCTGGCGGCGCGCCATCTGCGGCGACCTGACCTCGGCGTTCGACTTCTCGCACAAGGACACCGAGCCGGTCGGTCTGCCCGACACCGACGGCTACCAGCCGCCGGACAAGGACCGCCACCCCGACTACGTGCCGACCCCGCCGGCCACCGGCGTCCTGCCCAAGCAGGAACGCGGTCTGCGGCTCGCCCGGCCCCTCGGGTACGCCCCGCACGTGGACGGTTCGGCCGACACGGCCACCGGGAAGTTCACGCTCACCTTCGCCTCGGGGGCGAAGGCGGGCGCCGCCTTCCTGGTGACCTCGGGCAACCGCACCGACGGGCCGTGGAGTTACACCACCGAGGCCGGCAAGACCATCGCCGACACCTGGAACTCGGCGTACTCGAAGGGCTCGTACGACTTGACCGTGCACGGTCCGAACGGGTTCCTGCGCACCTTCAAGGGCGACAACAAGACCGCCGGCCCCGAGGTCACCGCCCGCCACAAGGGCGACGACATCGAGCTGACCTTCACCAACAAGGGCTCCGGCACGGTCCGTCTGAAGCTGGCGGGCGGATACGGCTGCCGACCGCAGACATTCTCGGTCCGGCCCGGGGCCACCGTCCGGCACACCGTCGACCTCACGGCGAGCCGGCGCTGGTACGACCTGACCGTGACGTCCGAGGCGGACCCGGCGTTCGTGCGGCGATTCGCCGGACATGTCGAGAACGGGCGGCCGGGGGTGAGCGACCCCGCGATCATTACCGGGTGAACTGCCGGGTAAAGGCTGGTGAATACCGGATCGCGGGGGCTGGCGAGGTGCCGGTGGGCCCGGGGTAGTGTGCCCCGGTGACCACGCATTCGAACACTCCTGCAGGCTGGTATCCGGATCCGCACGGAGCGCCGCAGACGCTCCGCTACTGGGACGGCGCCCAGTGGACCCAGCACACCCACGCGGACCAGCAGCAGGCGCAGACCGCTCAGCCTCAGGCACCCGCCGCCCAGCAGCAGGTGCCGCAGCAGTCCGCGGGGCCGGACCCGCGGGTGCAGCGTCAGGTGCAGCAGCAGGCCGGGGTCGCCGGTGGCGGCCCCGGTGGCGGCACCCTGTTCACCGAGCCGGTTCTGGTGGTCAACCAGAAGGCCAAGCTGATCGAGCTGACCAACGAGTACAAGGTCATGGATCAGAACGGCAACCAGATCGGCTCGGTGACCGAAGTCGGGCAGAGCACGCTGAAGAAGGTGGCGCGCTTCGTCTCCAGCCTCGACCAGTTCATGACGCACCGGCTGGAGATCCGGGACGCGTACGGTCAGCCGCAGTTGGTGCTGACCCGGCCCGCGAAGGTCTTCAAGTCCCGGGTGATCGTGTCCCGTCCGGATGGCTCGCCGGTCGGTGAGATCGTCCAGGAGAACATGATCGGGAAGATCAACTTCGCGATGAACGTGGACGGGCAGAAGGTCGGCGCGATCAAGGCGGAGAACTGGCGGGCCTGGAACTTCGCGATCGTCGATCACGCGGAGAACGAGGTCGCCCGGATCACGAAGACGTGGGAGGGGCTCGCCAAGACGATGTTCACGACGGCGGACAACTATGTGCTGCAGATCCATTACCAGCTGCCCGAGCCCCTGTTGAGCCTTGTCGTCGCGACGGCGCTCACCGTCGACACGGCGCTGAAGCAGGACTCGCGCGGGTTGGGCTGACGCGCCTACCAGGGTGCCGCAGTATGTCGGTTGGCGGCTGAGGCACCCTGGACGCTACGGCTGCAGACCGCGCGTCTGGGCTCGATTCAACAAGTCAGGGGCGTTGCTCAGAGCGGTGTCAGATGGTTCGGGTCCGACGGTTGGCGAGGCAACGACGGATTCTCCAACAGTGCTGTTTCGGGCTTCAGGGCCAGTACCGCCGCCACCGGGTGCACCTCGTCCACCAGCGCGACCTCCGGTGTGACCCGGCTCAGCAGGACCACGCCCCAGGACGCGAGGCCCGCGCCGGTGAGGGCGAGGAGTACGCCTGACGCGCCGCCCTGGAGGCGTTCGCCGAGGAGGGCGAGGCCGATCGCCGCGGCGGCGACCGGGTTGGCCAGGGTCACCATGGCGAGCGGGGCGCCGAGGCCGTCCTGGTAGGCGGTCTGGGACAGGAGCAGGCCGCCCGCGGCGAAGGTCGCGACCAGCAGGGCCACGCCGATCACCTGCCAGCTCAGCAGCGAGCCGGAACGGTCCGTGGCGGCCACCGTCACCGTCTGGGTGAGGGCCGAAGCGACGCCGGAGGCGAAGCCGGACGCGGTGGCGTGCCGCAGCCCGGGTCGGGAACCCGGCCGGGCCAGCAGACCGATCAGGGCCGCCGTGACGCCTGCGACCGCCAGGGCCTCGGGAGTGCTCAGCACCGCTTCGGGCGCGTGACCGGACGCCGTCACGAGGATCGCGGCCAGACCCAGCAGTGTGAGCGCGGTGCCCCGCCACTCCACCCCGCTGACCTTCCGCCCGGCGATCCGTGCCCCCATCGGCACCGCCGCGACCAGGGTGAGCGCGCCGAGCGGCTGTACGACGGTCAGCGGCCCGTACTTGAGGGCCACGACGTGGAGGAGCGCGGCGGATCCGTTGAGCAGGACCGAACCCCACCAGGCGCCCGAGCTCAGCATCCGTCCCAGACCGGAACCGGGGTTGCGGGAGGCGAGCCGCTCCTGGGCGACGGCAGCGGCCGCGTAGGCCACGGCGGAGAACAGCGAGAGGACGAGGGCGAGGACGGTGGCGTTCATCGGCCGGCTCCCGCAAGGATCTTGTCGTCGGCCACGGGCGCGAGCTTCTCGCTGCCCCGCCCGGCTGTCGTGACCGTCCGTCGCGGCGAGCGAAGCGAGATGGGGGTCCCCCCGGACGAAGTCTGGGGGCGGATCAGGGCGAGCGTCGCGCCGAGCATGGCGGTGGCCACGATCGCGTCCAGCCAGTAGTGGTTCGCCGTACCGACGATCACCAGGAGAGTGATCATCGGGTGCAGCAGCCACAGCATGCGCCAGCGGGACCTCGTCGCCACGATCAGGCCGATCGCCACCATCAGGGCCCAGCCGAAGTGCAGCGACGGCATCGCCGCGAACTGGTTCGAGAGGTGGTCCGAGGACGGCGGGCCGTAGACCGAGGGGCCGTACACCTTCGCGGTGTCGACCAGGCCCGTGGCGGCCAGCATCCGGGGCGGCGCCAGCGGGAACACGAAGGGCAGTACCAGGGCCGCGGAGGTGACCGTGGCGAGGACCCGGCGGGCCCAGACGTAGTGCGCCGGGCGCTTCAGGTACAGCCAGACCAGGAAGGCCGTGGTGGCGGGAAAGTGGACGGTCGCGTAGTAGGTGTTCGCGAGGTGCACCAGGGTGTCACTGTGCAACAGGGCGGACTGCACCGCGCCCTCGCCGGGCAGATGAACCGCTCGTTCCAGGTCCCAGACGCGATGCGCGTTGTGCACCGCCTCGCCGGTGTGGCCCGTGGCCAGCTGCCGGCCGAACTTGTAGACGAGGAAGAGTCCTGCGACGAGCAGGAGCTCACGGACGAGCGGAGGCCGGGCTATCGCGCCGGTCTCTCCTTCTGCAGGCTCGGTGCGGGCATTCATCCCCCGGCCCCTTCGCTGATGGTGGTGCGGATGTGCGGTCGTAGGAGTCGAGACCCCTGATGCGGCCGGAACTCATCGGTACGCGTCCGTCCCGAAACGAAAGCGTTCCGATACGGGAGTGTACCGATACGAAGGCGTTCCGGTACACTGGCGTATCGATTGAGGTACGACACACTGGATGTCGGGAATAAAGAGCGAGTAAGCGGGACACCGGGACAGAGAGGACGAGCACATGACGTCGCAGGCCGCGGACGGACCGGAGACGGTCGCCGCCTCGCGCCGCTCCAAGATCACGCGCGAGCGTGAGCAGGAGTTCTTCGACGCCGTGCTCGAACAGATCCGTGAGTGCGGCTACGACGCCGTCACCATGGAGGGTGTCGCCGCCAGTACACGCTGCAGCAAGTCGACGCTGTACCGGCAGTGGAAGACGAAGCCCCAGTTCGTGGTGGCCGCCCTGCGCTCCCGTCGCAAGGCGCGCTTCGGCGGGATCGACACCGGTTCGCTCGCGGACGACCTGCGCGAGGCCGCACGGGCGGTCGGCCGCTGGTCGATGAACGACACCAAGTTGCTGCAGGCCCTCGGACACGCCGTCACGCAGGACGTGGAGCTCGCGAAGGCGCTGCGCGAGGCGCTGGTCGAACCGGAGATCGCCGCGCTGAAGGAGATCCTGCGGCGTGGGGTGGAGCGGGGTGAGGTCGCCGCCGACCACCCGGCCCTGGAGTACATCCCGGCGCAGATGTTCGGGGTCGTTCGCGCCCGCCCCGTCGTGGACGGCGAGTACGCCGACCCCGACTACCTGGTCCGTTTCGTGGAGGCCGCCGTGCTGCCGGCACTCGGCCTCACCTGATGCTCAGGCCGCCGTCCACGGGATGACTGGACGGTGACCTGAGTGCGCCGCACCGTGGGGACGGGGGCGGCGCGCACCCCCCGGCCGGGTGGGGTTCCCCTTGAGCGGAGGGGCACTCCACCCGGCCGACCGCTGTCAGACGTTGTGACCGTCGCCGCCGCCGGTCGACACCTTGATGCCCTTGGTGATCGTGTCGATGATCGACTGGTTCTGGCCGACGTCGACGCCGAAGCGGACCACCACGATCTGCGAGGGTTCGGCGGGGGACGGGAAGGCGAGCGACTCGACATAGCCGTCGGAGCCCTTGCTGGTGACCGCCTTCCAGCGGACCAGGTAGCCCTTCTGCCCGGCCACGGTGACCGCCTTGGAGGCGAGCACCTGGTGCGAGGTGATGGAGCCGTAGGTCTTGCCGCCGTAGGACTGCTCGGCGTTCGCCGCGATATCGGCCTTCGCCACCGCCTCGGCCGTGCTGCCGGCGGTCTTGAGCACCGCCGCCAGGGTCGAGGACGCGCCGCCCTTCGTGCAGGTCTGGGTGGTGTCGCCGGGGCACTTGTAGGAGACGTTGGAGCTGATCTGCGCCCCACCCGCGTACTCCTGGCCGTACCAGTCGCCCGGGATGGGCAGGCTGATGCCGCTCAGCGCGTCGGTCACCGAACCGCTCTTGACCTTCGGCGGCTCGGACTGCCCGGGCGTTGGCGACTCGCCGCCGCCCGAACCGCCCGAACCGCCCGAACCGCCCGAACCACCCGGAGCGCCGGACGGTCCGCCCTGCCCGCCGTTCGAACCGCCCTGGCCGCCGAAGCCGCCCTGCCCGCCCGGCCCCTGCTGCGAGGAGGCGTTCCCACCGCCCGAACCGCCGCTGTCGGTCAGCGCCCACACGCCCACACCGATACTCGCCAGGACCGCCACCGCGATACCGACGGCTATGCCCGTGCGCAGCCCCTGCCGCTGCGCCTTGGGCGGCTCGGCGGGATAGGCCGGATAGGTGGGGAACGCCGCGTACGCCGGATCAGCCCCGGCCGTCGGCGCCTGCGCCGGGGGACCCCATACGGCGGCCGACCCCGCGGGGCGGGTCTGGTCCGTCCATGCCTTGCCGTCCCACCAGCGCTCGGTGGCGGGACCCTCACTTGTCTGCCCCGGGTCGGGATACCACCCGGGAGGAGTCACCTGCGTCATGACCCCACCGTATGAGGCGTCGGTGAAAGCGGGATGAGAGGATCCGGACTTCAGGCCACGACCATCCGGTACGGGGGCCTCCCGCCCGGCGTCGGCAACCGCAGTCCGCCCCGTCCGGGCGTCACCGAGCCCGGCACGCTCGGGTGCCGCGCCCCGGTGCTCACGGGCACGGTCCCCGGCAGGCCGTGCCAGGTCAGGAACCCGAGCACGGCGAAGGCGTACGCCTCCTTCGCGGCCGAGGCCAGGCCGAGCGCGTCGGAGGTCGCACCGCGACCCCGGGCAGCCGCTCGCCCGGCATCCCCATGATCACCGGGTTCCGGGTGCCGCCCCCGGAGGCGATCACCTCCGTCGCCCCGAGGACGAGCACCGCGGCCGCCACCGTGCGGGCGGTCAGCATGGTCAGCGTGACGACCACGTCCTCGGCCCTCAGTGTCGTAGTACGGCTCCTGCGACAGCCGCTCCGGCAACGGCTCGTGGACGCCGCCCCGACCGGCGGGCGCCCCGTCGACGTCGTAGGAGAGCCGCCCGCCGCCGAACCCCCGCGCCGCCGCGTCGATCAGCGCGCACGCCGGTCCGGCGCCGAAGGCGGTGCCGTCGGGGGCGGTGACGTGGGCGGTGCCGCCGAGGGCGACGGGCCGGCCCGGGCAGCCGCGCAGCAACAGCGGGTCGACCAGGCTGACCCGGGCCGCGCCCTGGCCGCCGGCGGTGATGTCCCGGGGCCGGAAGTCGGCGACCACCGGCAGCGCGGGCGCCTCGGCGATCCAGGCGGGCCGGCCGAGCTGCAGCGTCCCGTCCACCTTGCCGGCGTCCGTCCAGTGGTAGACGGTCTGCCCGTGCGAGGGCACCAACTCGGCCTCACCGCCGCACAGTCCGCGGTCCGCCCGCACCGCGGCCGCCGCGAAGGTCTGCCCGATCGCCGTGTCTGCCGGCACACCTCGGCCGCCCCGTCGATGGCGTCGTACGACGTGCGCGACATCAGGCCGATGACCCGCATCCGGTCAACTCGCTTTGTGCTTCACGGTTTCCGGGATGACGAGCCCGGCACAGCCCGAGAACAGGACGGTCACGCTGCACGAGACCGCCTCCGCACCACCGAACTCCCCACCCACGCACACTCCCTGAAGCACCCTCAGAAACGCGCTCCGTAGCGCAGACAACTCCCGCGTGTCCCTGCGTTGTCCGAAAAACACCGTCATTTCAGCGCCTTTTGACTGACCGTTGGCTTCGCACCGGCAGGTCACGGCCGCTCCGCGTCGACTGCCCGCACTCGCTGTCACCCATCACGGCAACAGCTGCCCTCACCGGCCTCCACTTCCGCGATCGGGCCGCTACGCTCGAGATCTGTACGTCGTTCGGGCGACTTGGGGAGGTAGCGGGATGACGGAGGCACGGCCCACGGAGGCCGCTTCGGCTTCCCTGCGGGAGCGCGAAGCGGAAGTCGACGCCATCGTGCAGGCGATCGACAGCCTGGGCGCCGACCGCTCGTCCTCGGGCAGCCTGCTGATGATCCGGGGCGAGGCGGGACTCGGAAAGACCGCCCTGCTGGCCGAGACCCGCCGTATCGCCGAGGCCGGCAACTGCACGGTCTGGTCGGCACGCGGCGCCGAGACCCTGAGGTCGGTCCCCTTCAACGTGGTGCGCCAGCTGCTGCAGCCCGCACTGGTGTCGCTGATGCCGGAGGAGGCGCGCGAGTACCTCGGCGACTGGTACGACGTCGCGGGCCCCGCCCTCGGCATCACCGAGCCCGGCGAGCGCCAGGCCGACCCCCAGGGCGTGTGCGACGGCCTGGTCGCCGCCGTACGCAGGCTCGCCCGGCGCGACTATCCGCTGGTGCTGCTGATCGACGACGCGCACTGGGCCGACCAGGAGACCCTGCGCTGGCTCGCCGCGTTCGCCGAGCGGCTCGACGACCTCTCCGTCCTGGTCGTCGTGGCCCGGCGCCCCGGCGAGGTCAGCGGCGAGAGCGCCCGCCTCCTCGATGCCATCGCCGCGGCCTCGAGCACCCCGCACACCGTCCTCAGCGCCCTCACCCCGGGCGCCACCGCCGAACTCACCCGCGCCAGGCTCGGCGCGCACGCCGACGACCCGTTCTGCCGCGAGGTGTGGGCCGTCACCGGTGGCAACCCGTACGAGACCGTCGAACTCCTCGCCAAGGTGCTGGACAGCGAGCTGGAGCCGACCGAGGGCGCGGCCGCCGAACTGCGCGCCCTCAACCGCTCGGCCCGCGGCGGCGGACTCGTCGCCCGCCTGGAGGAACTCGGCATCGAGGCCACCCGGTTCGCCTGGGCGGCCGCCATCCTCGGCACCGACATCTCCGTCCGGCTGGTGGCCAAGCTGGCGACCATGGAGCACGACGAGGCGCTGCGCTGTGTCGAGCTGCTGAAGGACGCCCGCATCCTCACCGCGCCCGATCCGGCCGCCGGCCGGGTCGGCGAGGGCGACCTGGAGTTCGTCCACCCGCTGATCGCGTCCGCCGTCTACAACTCCATACCCGACGCCCTGCGCACCGCCATGCACGGCATCGCCGCCCAGGTCATCACCGACTCCGGGCGCGGCGCGGCCATGGCCTCCCGGCACCTGCTCAAGGTGCATCCGGACGACGACGAGGAACTCGTCGAGCAGCTGCGCGAGGCGGCCCGCGAACACCTCGCCGTCGGCGCCCCGGACGCGGCCCGCCGCTGCCTGGAGCGCGCACTGCTGGAACCGCCGACCCCGGACGTCCACGCGCACCTCCTCTACGAACTCGGCTGCGCCACCCTGCTCACGGCACCCGCCACCACCATCGACCATCTCCAGTCCGCGCTCGGCATGCCCGGCCTGGACGGGGACGCGCGCGTGGACGCCGTCTTCCGCCTCTCCACCGCCCTCCTCCACAACGACCAGCTGGAGGAGGCCGTCCGCACGGTCGAGGCCGAGGCCGCCCGGCACGAGGACGGCCCGGCGAAGCTGCGGTTGACGGCGGTGCGGTTCATGTGGGAGGGCATCGCCGGCGAGGCCGTCTCCCCGGGTCGCTCCGAGCGCCTCGCCGCACTCGCGCAGACCTGCACCGGCCGCGACAACTCCGAGCGTGCGGTGCTCATGCTGCGCGGCTTCGACGCCCTGATCCACGGGGAGAACGCCGAGGAGGTCGTCGAGTACTGCGACCGCTCCCTCGTCAACGGCCGCCTCGCCCCGGGGCTCGGCTGGACCGACACCGAGTGGGGCATCGAACTGCTGCTGATGCTCGCCAGCTCCTACGCCCACACCGACCGCCTCGATCGCGCGGAGAGCCTGTGCACCGAGGCGCTGCGCGCCTATGAGCAGGCCGGCTGGAGCGGCGGCCATCTCGTCCTGGCCCACGCGTACGTCGGGCTCGCCCATCGCCGGCGCGGACGGCTGCGGGAGGCGGAGACCTCGCTGCGGGAGTCGCTGCGGCTCGCCGAACGGGTCGGGCGCGGGCTGCCGTTGTACTGGACCGTGACCTGCAACCTCGTCGACACGCTGCTCGCCCGGGGCCATGCCCAAGAGGCCTGGGAGATCGCCGAGGAGTACGACTTCGCGCCGCCCTATCCGTCCACCATCGTGATGCCCGACGTGCGGACCGTGCGCGGGCGGCTGCTGCTCGCCGTCGGGCGCACCAAGGACGGCATCAACGAGCTGGAGGAGGCCGAGAAGGCGGCGGCCGCGCGGGGGCATCACAACCCGGTGGTCGTGACCTGGGCTCTCGACCTTGCTCGGGCGCTTGCCGTGGACGATCCGGGGCGGGCGGCCCGGCTGGCCGCGGAGGCTCGGCGACAGGCCGAGAGGTTCGGTACGGACACGGCCATCGGTGAGGCGTTGCGGTGTGCGGCGGCGTTGGAGACCGGACAGCGGGCCGTGCGGTTGGCCGCGCAGGCTGTGGCGTATCTGGAGGCGTCGCCCTGCCAGTACGAGCATGCGGCGGCCCGGGTGGAGTACGGGATCGCGGCGCGGTCGGTTGCCGAGTTGAATCGGGGGCTTGCGCTGGCACGGTCGTGTGGGGCCGACGGATTGGTGACGCAGGCTCGGGAAGTACTGGAGACGGGGCGAGGGCTGCGCTGACGAGCTCGCTTCGCGGCTGGTCGTGCCCACGCGGCGGAGCCGCACGACGACGCAGCCCCGCGCCCCTGAAAACCTACAGTGCGAGGAGTTGGTCAGTGACCGCTGAGAGTCGTTTCTGTACCTCGGGGTCGTACGTCGACTCGTGGGCCCGTGAGGGAGTCGTGCCGTCGAAATAGCCGCCCGTACCCAAGTCCTGGACCGCCAGGGCCAGCACACCGGGCGCGCCATCCGCCACCGTGTTCCACGGGGTCACACCACCCTCCCTCACCATCGCCGTGTCCATGAACGTCGCGGGATGCAGGACGTTCACCGAGACACCGGTGTCCGCCAACTCCTCGGCCAGGGCGAAGGTGTGGGCCGCCAGGGCGAACTTGGCTCGGCGGTAGGCCGCGAAGCCGTCGTAGGCGCGCCTGAATTCGATGTCGTCGAAGTCCACCGGGTCCTGGCCCACCGAGCCCACGTTGACGATGCGGGACGGAGTGTTCGCGCGGAGGGTCGGCAGCAGGGTGTGCGTCAGCACCACCGGGGCCAAGTAGTTGACGGCCAGGCGGAGTTCGTGGCCGTCGGCGCTCAGTTCGCGGGATGCGCCGGGGGCGCCGGCGCCGACGCCCGCGTTGTTGATCAGGACGTCGAGGTCGGGGTGTGCGTCGGCCACATGGGCGCCCAGTTCGCGTACTTGGGACAGTGCGGCCAGGTCGGCGGTGAAGCCCTCGGCGTCGCCCTCGGTGCGCAGCTCCTCGACGAGTTGCTCCGTGCGGCGCGGGTCGCGGCCGTGGGCCAGGACGACATGGCCGGAGCGGACCAGCTCGAAGGCCACATAGCGGCCGAGGCCGGAGGTGGCGCCGGTGATGAGAATCGTGGACATGCCTCCACCGTAGGCACGCGGTGGAGGCATGTGCGAGGTGCTGCTGGAGCTACGACCAGCAGGGTCACCCTTCTGCTTCTTCGGCCAGGACGCGTTGCGCCGTCGCGAACGCCGAGTTCGCGGCCGGGACCCCGCAGTACACGGCCGTCTGCAGCAGTACCGCGCCGATCTCGTCCGGTGTGAGGCCGTTGCGCCGGGCCGCGCGGACGTGCATGGCCAGCTCGTCGTAGTGGCCGTGGGCCACCAGCGCGGTCAGTGTGATCATGCTGCGCTCGCGGCGCGTCAGCGTCGGGTCGGTCCAGATCTCGCCCCAGGCGTAGCGCGAGATGAAGTCCTGGAAGCGTGCCGTGAACGGGGACTGGCGGGACTGCGCCCGGTCGACGTGTGCGTCGCCGAGTACCTCGCGCCGGACCTCCATGCCGAACGGTGCGCCTGCGCCGAGGTGGGCGCGCAGGGCCGTCAGCACCGCCTGCGGGCACTGTGCGGGGGCGAGGTGCGGGGCGCCCGGCAGCTCGACGAGCGTGGCGCCGGGGACGGCGTCCGCGATCTCCCGCAGATGCGGGGGCGGGGTGGCCCGGTCCTCGCGCCCGGCGATGAGCAGGGTGCGGACGGAGATCTCGGGGAGCCGGTCCCGCAGGTCGAAGGCGGCCAGGGCGTCACAGCAGGCGGCGTACGCCTCGGGGTCCGCGTTCGCCTGGTCGTCGAGCAGCTTCGGGTCGGTGAAACCGGCGCTGAACCAGCGCGCCGGGGTGCTCTCCACGAGCCACTCCATCCCTTCCCGCCGCACCCGCTCGGCCCGTTCCTCCCACGGCTTCGAGCCGTTGAAGTGAGACGACGAGCAGATCGCGGCCAGGGAGGAGACCCGGTCCGGGTGGTGCAGGGCCAGATGCAGACCGACCGCTCCGCCCAGCGACACGCCCGCGTAGGCGAACCGGTCGACGCCGAGCGAGTCGGCGAGTTCGAGCACCAGGTCGGCGAGGTCCCCCACCGTGGCGCCGGGGCCGATCAGGTCGGGGGCGGAGCCGCCGTGGCCCGGCAGGTCCCAGCGGATCACTCGGTGGGTGATGGACAGCTCGGGCGCCACCTTGTCCCACAGGGCGTACGACGTCCCGAGTGAGGGGCCGAGGAACAGCACGGGCGCGGACGTGGGCCCTTCGGCGCGGTGGTTGAGGAGTGTGGCGGTCAACGTCGCTCCAGGGCACGGTCGGTGAGGGTGGCTGCGGCGCCCGTGTAGCGGGCCGGGTCGGTGAGCTCGTCGAGGTCGACGTCCTTCAACTCGGGCTCCTCGGCGAGGAGTTGGCCCAGGGGGCGGCCCTCGGAGTAGGTGCGCTTGGCCAGCTCCGTCAGCAGGGACTTGGCGCGAGCCCGTCCGAGCACCGTGGCCAGCTCGGCGGAGAGCCGCTCCGAGACGATCAACCCGTGGGTGAGGCCGAGGTGTTCCCGCATGGCGTCGGCGTGGACCCGTAGGCCCTCGGTGAGTTCGGCGGCGTCCCGGGCGGCGCCACCGACCAGGCGCAGCAGGTCGCGCAGTGGCTCCCACTCGGCATGCCAGGCTCCCGCCGGCCGCTCGTCCTCCGCGGACAGGGCGCCGTACAGCGTGGCCGCCAGCTGCGGCGCCCTGCGCGCGGCGGCCGCGACGAGTGTGGAGCGTACGGGATTCGCCTTGTGCGGCATGGCCGACGAGCCGCCGCCGTTGCCCTCCGCGACCTCGGCGATCTCCGTGCGGCCGAGGACGAGTACGTCCGTCGCGAGCTTGCCCAGCGCCCCGGCCGTGAAGGCCAGGCAGCCGGCGAGATCGGCGATCGGCGTGCGGAGGGTGTGCCAGGGCAGCGACGGCACGGCGAGGCCGAGTCGATGGGCGAAGGCCGCCGTGAGGGCCTCGGTGTTCCGGGCGCCGTACGCCGTGAAAGCCGCCAATGTCCCGGCGGCGCCGCCGAGTTGGGCGGGCAGCCCGTCCCGTACCTCGATGACCCGGTCCCGGGCGTCGAGCACCAGCGAACGCCAGCCGGCCGCCTTCAGCCCGAAGGTCGTCGGTACGGCGTGCTGGGTGAGCGTCCGGCCCGGCATCGCGGTGTCGCGATGCTCGGCGGCCAGGCGGGCCAGCGCCCGCTCGGTGCGGGCGAGATCGGCGAGGATCAGCTCCAGGGTGCGGACGGCGACCAGCATCGTGGCCGTGTCCATGATGTCCTGGCTGGTCGCGCCCCGGTGGACGTAGGGGCCGTACTCCTCGCCGACGGCCTTCGTCAGATCGGCGACCAGCGGGATGACCGGGTTGCCGCCGCCGCGGGCCCGCTCGGCGAGGGAGCGTACGTCGAAACGGGCGGCGTCGGCCGCCTCGGTGACCGCGGTCGCCGCCTCGGCCGGGGCGAGGTCCCGGGCGGCCTGGGCCTGGGTGAGCGCCGCCTCCGCGTCGAGCAGGGCCTGGAGGTAGGCCGTGTCGGAGGTCGCGGAGGCGGCGGGGGAGCCTGCCCACCCGGGGGCGAGCAGGCCGGTGTCGTCGGGATCGACAGAAGTCACTGGAACTCCAGGAAGACCGTCTCGCCTTCGCCCTGAAGGCGGATGTCGAAACGGTAGGTGCTGTTGCCCTCGTCCTTGGCGACCAGCGTGTCGCGGCGCGCCTCGTCCAGCCGGGCGAGCAGCGGGTCGGCCGCGAGTGCCGCCTCGTCGCCCGGCAGGTAGATACGGGTGAAGAGGTGGACGAGCAGGCCGCGCGCGAACACGCACACGCTGATGTACGGCGCGCTCTGCCCGCGTGCGCCAGGCCGCAGCGTACGGGCGTACCAGTGGCCGTTGGCGTCGGTCTGGATGCGGCCCCAGCCGGTGAACTCCACGCCGTTGCGGCCCAGGTAGTCACCGGACGCCGGGTCGCGGCGGATGGAGCCGTCGGTGGTGGACACATTGCCGTCGGGGTCGGCGCCCCACAGTTCCACGAAGGCGTCGGGCAGCGGGTTGCCCTCGCCGTCGAGGATGTAGCCGCGGATCGTGACGGTGTCGGGGTGGCCGAGCGGCGCGATGTCCTCGCCGCCAAGGAAGGGCAGTGCGTAGCCGTAGAACGGGCCCACCGTGTGCGACGGCGTGGGCAGGACGGTCTCCGGCCGGCTGGTGTCGATCTTCGTCATGGCAGGTCAGCGTCCTTCTTCGATCCAGGTGGCGTTCGGGCCGTCCAGCACGATGTCCCACTGGTAGCCCATCGAGAACTCCGGCACGGACAGGCTGTGGTCGTACGTGGCGACCAGCCGCTGCCGCGCCGCGTCGTCCGTCACCGACTGGATGATCGGGTCGTACGGGAACAGCGGGTCGCTCGGGAAGTACATCTGTGTCACGAGCCGCTGGGTGAACGCCGTGCCGAACATCGAGAAGTGGATGTGGGCGGGGCGCCAGGCGTTGACGTGGTTGCGCCAGGGGTAGGGGCCCGGCTGGATGGTCGTGAAGTGGTACTGGCCCTCGGCGTCGGTGATCGTGCGGCCGACGCCCGTGAAGTTCGGGTCCAGCGGGGCGTCGTGCTGCTCACGCTGATGGGCGTAGCGGCCGGCCGAGTTGGCCTGCCAGATCTCGATCAACTGGCCGCGGATCGGGCGGCCGGCGCGGTCGAGGAGCCTGCCGGAGACGGTGATGCGCTCGCCGACCGGCTCGCCGGTGTGCTGCCGGGTGAGGTCGTTGTCGATGTCGGTGATGTCGCGCTCGCCGAAGGCGGGGGAGTGCAGCTCCACCAGCTCCGGATCCTTGCTGACGTCGATGGAGATGGGCGGCTGCTGGGGGTGGCGCAGGACCGAGGAGCGGTACGGGGCGTAGTCGCGGCGCGGGTGGTGCTCCACGGGGGCGCCGTCGGCGACACGCTTCTCGTAGGCGGCGTGTTCGGCCGCGATCTCCTGGTCGATGTCGTGCTGCGTGAGAGTCATGGGATACCTCGGGGGTCTTAACGTTCGAGGACGAGGGCGAGGCCCTGGCCGACGCCGATGCAGAGGGTGGCGACGCCAACGCCCGTGCCCTTGCGGGCGAGTTGGTGGGCGACGGTGCCGGCGAGGCGGGCACCGGAGGCGCCCAGCGGGTGGCCCAGGGCGATGGCACCGCCCTGCGGGTTGAGGATGGCCGGGTCGAACTCGGGCCACTCGGCGACGCAGCCGAGTACCTGGGCGGCGAAGGCCTCGTTCAGCTCCAGGACCGACAGATCGTCAAATCCCTTGCCGGCCTTGGCCAGAGCGCGGTTGACGGCCTCGACGGGCGCGAGTCCGAAGTACTGCGGGTCGACGGCGTGCACGCCGGTCGCCGAGACGCGGGCCAGGGGTTCGCGGCCGATGGCCCTCAGGCCCTCCTCGTCGACCAGGAGCAGGGCGGCGGCGCCGTCGTTGAGCGGGGAGGCGTTGCCTGCCGTGACCGTGCCGTTCTCCTTGCGGAAGGACGGCTTGAGCCTCCCCATCGCCGCCAGGGAGGCGTCCGCGCGGACGGACTCGTCGGCGGCGAAGAGGACCGGGTCGCCCTTGCGCTGCGGGATCGACACCGGCGCCAGCTCCGGGTCGAACAGGCCCTGTTGCCGGGCGGCGGCCGCCTTCTGGTGGGAGGCGAGCGCGAACTCGTCCTGCTGCTCGCGGCTGATCTTGTGTTTCTCGGCGATCAGCTCGGCCGACTCGCCCAGCGGGATGGTCCACTGCGGGTTCATCGCCGGGTTGACCATGCGCCAGCCCAGCGTGGTGGAGTACAGCTCGGTGTGGGCGGCGGGGAAGGGTTTGTCGTTCTTGGGAAGGACGTAGGGGGCGCGGGTCATGGACTCCACACCGCCCGCCACGGCGATGTGGGCGTCGCCCACCGCGATCGCGCGGGCCGCCTGGACGACCGCCTCCAGGCCGGAGGCGCACAGCCGGTTGACCGTCACCCCGGGAACCGAGGTCGGCAGGCCCGCGAGCAGTGCGGCCATGCGGGCGACGTTGCGGTTCTCCTCGCCGGCGCCGTTGGCGTTGCCGAAGTAGACGTCCTCGATCCGGGCCGGGTCCAAGTCCGGCGTACGGGCGAGGAGTTCACGGATCGCGTGGGCGGCGAGGTCGTCCGGGCGCACCGGGGCGAGGCCGCCGTTGTAGCGGCCGATCGGGGAGCGGACGGCATCGACGATGTACACCGTGTTCACAGCAGGTCCTTGGCGACGGTCAGTTCGGCGGCGGTCTTGGCGATGACCTCGTCCACGGCCACCCCGGGCGCGACCTCGGTCAGCACCAGCCCGTCGGGTGTCACGTCGATCACGCCCAGGTCGGTGATGACTCGGTTCACACACGCTTTGCCGGTGAGCGGCAGCGCGCACTCCTCAAGGATCTTCGCCGAGCCGTCCTTGGCGGTGTGGGTCATCACCACGATGACCGTACGGGCTCCGTGCACCAGGTCCATGGCACCGCCGATCCCGGTGATCAGCTTGCCCGGGATGGCCCAGTTGGCCAGGTCACCGCCCGCGGACACCTGCATCGCACCGAGCACCGCGACATCGATGTGCCCGCCCCTGATCATCGAGAAGGACAGCGCCGAGTCGAAGAACGAGGCGCCGGGCAGGACCGTGACGGTCTCCTTGCCCGCGTTGATCAGATCCGGGTCGACCGCGTCCTCGGCCGGATAGGGTCCGGTGCCCAGGATGCCGTTCTCCGACTCCAGGATCACCTCCACCCCCTCCGGGAGGTAGTTCGGGATCAGCGTTGGCAGGCCGATGCCGAGGTTGACGTACTGCCCGTCCTCCAGCTCGCGCGCCGCCCGCGCGGCCATCTCCTCACGACTCCAGGCCATCAGCTGCTCACCGTCCGCTGCTCGATCCTCTTGTCCGACGCCTGCTGGGCCGTCAGCGCGACCACCCGCTGCACGAAGATCCCCGGCAGATGCACCGCGTCCGGGTCGATCTCACCGGGCTCGACGAGTTCCTCGACCTCGGCGATCGTCACCCGCCCGGCCATCGCGGCCAGCGGGTTGAAGTTCCGGGTGGACTTGTTGAAGACCAGATTGCCGTGCCGGTCCCCCTTCGCCGCCCGCACCAGCGCGAAGTCGGTCCGGATGCCCCGCTCCAGCACGTACTCGGTGCCGTCGAACTCCCGCACCTCCTTCGGCGGCGAGGCCAGCGCGACCCCGCCCTCCCCGTCGTAGCGCCACGGCAGCCCGCCGTCGGCGACCTGCGTGCCCACCCCGGCGGGCGTGAAGAACGCCGGAATCCCGGCCCCGCCGGCCCGCAGCCGCTCGGCCAGCGTGCCCTGCGGGATCAGCTCCACCTCCAGCTCACCGGCCAGGTACTGCCGGGCGAACTCCTTGTTCGCCCCGATGTAGGAGCCGGTCACCCGGGCGATCCGTCCGGCGGCGAGCAGTACGGCCAGCCCGGTCTCCATCGCCCCGCAGTTGTTGGAGACGACGCTCAGACCGCTGACCTCGCGCTCGTACAACGCCCCGATCAGCACGTTCGGCACACCGCTCAGCCCGAAACCGCCCACCGCGAGCGATGCGCCGTCCGGCACATCGGCCACCGCCTCAGCGGCTGTGGCGACCACCTTGTCCATGCGTGAAGCCCCATCCCGTCCGAGCGCCCGGTCATGAATTAATCAGGGCACTGAGCATTTCGGTGACGTTTCCTTCACGCTGCCACCGGAAGCCTCCAGCGTCAAGACCCTGGCGAAGTACATGGTCAGGAGGCCGTGCACGGCCGCAGACAAGTGAGCGAACGGACCGGTATCGTTCAGTGCACCAACGAATTCGACCTCGGGGAGCGCACATGGCCGCGGTGGACCTCACCACCCACCCCGGGCACCTGGCCCGGCGACTGCAGCAGGCCCACCACCTGCTGTGGAACACGATGGTCTCGGAGGAGATCACCTCGCCGCAGTTCGCGGTCCTCAACGCGCTCGTCGCCGAGCCGGGCCTGGACCAGCGCACGGTGGGGGAGCGGGTGGGGCTCGACCGTTCCACGATCGCCGAGGTGATCAGCCGGCTCGGCAGGCGCGGGCTGCTGGACAAGGTGCGCGACCCGCAGGACGGCCGCCGCTTCCTGCTGCGGCTGACGGACGACGGCGTGCGCACCCATCGCAAGCTGACCGTGCGCACGGCCCGGATGAACCAGGTCTTCCTGGCCCCGCTGTCCGCCACCGAGCAGACGGTGTTCTTCGAGCTCATCCAGCGTGTCGCGGACGCCGCCGAGGGGCTCCGCAACCCTGCGGAACCCCTCGTCGCGCAGAACTGACACCCACCCGGCGGCCTCAGGACGCCTTGGCGAACACGACCCACACCTGGCCCTTCGCGAAGTTCACGGGCGAGCCGTCCTTCGTCGTGAAGGCCGTGCCGTCCGTGGCCTTCCCACGCTTCCAGTCGACGTCGTAGACCTTTCCGTCGCGCAGCACCTCGGCCTTCCCGGAGCCGACCGTCTGGGTGTACGGCGTGTTGTTGCCGAGGAAGTCGTGGAAGGCGGACTTGCGGATCTTCACGTACTGCACGACGACGGTCGCCGGTGTCACCCGTTTGCCGTCGGTCGTCACCGTCGGTGTGCCGTCCATGGCGACCAGCCAGCGGTGCAGGCTCGCGGACCAGGTGAAGGTGAAGCGGGCGGACGGATAGCGGACGGTGGTCGAGGTGTCCCGCTTGCCGCCGTCGGGTGCGTCGCCGTAGCGAAAACCGTTCGTGAGGGCGCCCGCGCCGGGGGCGGAGGACATCAGGCGGTTGGGGCGCAGGTAGAGGTTGTGCGGGGCGGGGTTGCCGGTGCCGCGGAACCAGGCGGCGGAAACCTTGCCGGCCGGCTCCGCCGTCAGCGGCGCCTTCTCGATCAGCGGCAGCAGCTTGTGCTGGGCGCCGGAGAAGGCGAGCGTCGGGTCGTCGAACTGGCGCAGCAGCTCCAGGTCGGACTCGCGGGCGCTGCGCACCGGCCCGACGACCTTGGGCAGCCTGCTCGCGTACACCGCCATCAGCCGGCTCAGCCCGCCCTCGACCTGCTCGACGTAGACGACGTCCGCGTCGCGCAGCCCCGTGTGGGGCCGGGCCGCAGGCGAGTTGTCGATCTTCACGGCGAGTACGGGGCCGCTGCTCGCGGTCCCTTCCGGAGTGGCCGTCGGCGGCTGCAGCTGCCCGCGTCCGTCGTCCACCGGGCCGTGCCCGCTGCTGCAGCCCGCCGCCAGCGCCGCCGTCACCGTGGCGGCGAGCAACCCAACCGTCGTAGAGGCGCGTCGCGTGCGTGCCTGCCGTCTCATGCCCACCGTTGGCCACCTATCTCGCGTGTCATTGATTGTGCGCTTATAAGTTCTTTGGTGGCCATACCCGCTCGATTCTGATTGCGCGCGTTCGGCTGGGCCAAACGGCTCCGAACAACCCCGATCGGGCCGGAGCCCGGCGCTTCGGCACGGCACGCCCGGGTACCCGGGCGGCACCGCAGGACAGGACCCACCGAGCCGACGGAGGGAGCGCCACGCGATGAAGGCCGTGACCTGGCAGGGCAAGCGGGATGTGCGGGTGGAGGACGTGCCCGATCCACGGATCCAGGAGCCGACCGACGCGATCGTCCGGATCACGTCGACGGGGCTGTGCGGTTCCGATCTGCATCTGTACGAGGTGCTCACCGCGTTCATGACACCGGGCGACATCCTCGGACACGAACCGATGGGCGTCGTCGAGGAGGTCGGCGCCGGGGTGCCGGACCTCGCGGTGGGCGACCGGGTGGTGGTGCCGTTCCAGATCGCCTGCGGCAACTGCTGGATGTGCCTGACCGGGCTGCCCACCCAGTGCGAGACCACCCAGGTCACCAGCGAGGGCATGGGCGCCGCCCTGTTCGGCTACACCCGGCTCTACGGCGCCGTCCCGGGCGCCCAGGCCGAGTATCTGCGCGTCCCGCAGGCCCAGTTCGGCCCGATCAAGGTCCCCGAGGGGCCACCCGACGACCGCTTCGTCTACCTCTCCGACGTCCTGCCCACCGCCTGGCAGGCGGTGGCCTACGCCGGCATCCCCGAGGGCGGCAGTGTCGCCGTGCTCGGCCTCGGACCGATCGGCGACATGGCCTGCCGGATCGCCCAGGTACGCGGCGCGGAGAGGGTGTTCGGGGTGGACCTGGTGAGCGAGCGGCTGCGCCGGGTGAAGGCGCGCGGTGTGGAGACGTACGACCTCAGGAGCTTCGACAGCGAGAAGGAACTGGTCACCGCGATCCGCGACCGGACGGACGGGCGCGGCCCCGACGCGGTGATCGACGCGGTCGGCACCGAGGCCCACGGCAGCGCCGCCGCCCGTCTCGCCCAGCAGGCTTCGGGCCTGCTGCCCCGCCGACTCGGCGGCCCGCTCGCCGAACGCTTCAGCGTCGACCGGCTCGCCGCCCTGCACACCGCGATCGAGCTGGTGCGCCGCGGCGGCACGCTCTCGCTCGTCGGCGTCTACGGCGGCACGGCCGACCCGCTGCCCCTGCTCACCATGTTCGACAAGCAGATCCAGGTCCGCATGGGCCAGGCCAACGTGCGCCGCTGGACCGACGAGATCCTGCCCCACCTGACGGACGAGGACCGGCTCGGCGTCGACGACTTCGCCACCCACCGGCTGCCGCTCGCGGAAGCACCGCACGCGTACGAGATGTTCCAGAAGAAGCAGGACGGCGCGGTGAAGGTGCTGATGCGGCCCTGAGTCAGGGACTTCCGAGGATCTCGTTCAGGTCATAGCGCACCGGCTCGTCCAGCTGCGCGTACGTGCAGCTCTCCGGCGTCCGGTCCGGTCGCCAGCGCCGGAAGCGGGCCGTGTGCCGAAACCGCGCCCCGTTCTCCATGTGGTCGTACGCCACCTCGGCCACCCGCTCCGGCCGCAGCGGCACCCAGGACAGGTCCTTCTTCCCGGACCAGCGGCTGGGCGCGCCCGGCAGCCGGGCCGTCTCGTGCGCCGCCTCGTCGGACCAGGCCGCCCAGGGATGCCCCTCGGCGTCCTCCGTCCTGAGCGGCTCCAGCTCGTCGACGAGCTCCGCGCGCCGTTTCATGGGGAACGCGGCCGACACGCCCACGTGCTGCAGCCGGCCCCGGTCGTCGTACAGCCCGAGCAGCAGCGAGCCCACGATGGGCCCGCTCTTGTGGAAGCGGTACCCCGCCACGACGACGTCCGCCGTCCGCTCGTGCTTGATCTTGAACATGGCGCGCTCGTCCTGGCGGTAGCGCAGGGTGAGCGGCTTGGCGATGACACCGTCGAGGCCGGCCCCCTCGTACTGCTCGAACCATCCCTGCGCCACCTCGACGTCGGTCGTCGCCGGTGCGAGGTGGACGGGCGCGGTGACCTCGGACAACGCCCGCTCCAGCAGGGCCCGTCGCTCGGTCAGCTCCAGGTCCACGAGCGACTCGTCGGCCAGCGCCAGCAGGTCGAAGGCCACGAACGACGCCGGGGTCCTCTCGGCGAGCATCCGCACCCGGGAGTCCGCCGGGTGGATACGCTCGGTGAGCGCGTCGAAGTCGAGCCGCCCCTCCCGGGCGATCACGATCTCCCCGTCCAGCACGCACCGCTCCGGCACGCGGTCCCGCAGCGCCCCCACCAGCTCCGGAAAGTACCTGGTCAGCGGCTTGCCGGTACGGCTGCCGAGTTCGATCTCGTCCCCGTCCCGGAACACGATCGCCCGGAACCCGTCCCATTTCGCCTCGTACTGCATGCCCGGCGGGATCTTCGCCACCGACTTGGCGAGCATCGGCTTCACGGGCGGCATCACCGGGAGATCCATGCCATCGATTCTGCTCGCATACGTCGCTTGTCGCCCGGTATGCGAGGTTTACCGGCTCTGTCTACCGTGGCCGTATGGGTGAAGCGGTGGAACTGGAAGCGGGCGGCCGCACCGTCCGCCTGTCCAGCCCGGGCAAGGTCTTCTTCCCCGAGCGCGGTTTCACGAAGCTGGACCTCGCTCAGTACTACATCGCCGTGGGCCCCGGCATTCTGCGCGCCCTGCGCGACCGGCCCACCACGCTGGAGCGCTACCCGGAAGGGGTGAACGGCGAGAACTTCTTCCAGAAGCGGGCGCCCAAGAACATGCCCGACTGGATCCCGACCGCCCACATCACCTTCCCCAGCGGCCGCAGCGCCGACGAGATGTGCCCCACCGAGGAGGCCGCCGTCCTGTGGGCCGCCCAGTACGGCACGCTCACCTTCCACCCGTGGCCGGTGCGCCGCGACGACGTGGACCGCCCCGACGAACTCCGCATCGACCTCGACCCGCAGCCCGGCACCGACTACGACGACGCAGTGCGGGCGGCCTTCGAACTCCGGGAGGTACTACGGGAGTTCGGCGGTCTGCGCGGCTTCCCCAAGACCTCCGGCGGTCGCGGCCTGCACGTCTTCGTGCCGATCGAGCCGCGGTGGACCTTCACCCAGGTGCGCCGTGCCGCCATCGCTGTGGGGAGGGAACTGGAGCGCCGGATGCCGGAGCAGGTGACCATCAAGTGGTGGAAGGAGGAAAGGGGCGAAAGGATCTTCGTCGACTACAATCAGACCGCTCGCGACCGCACGATCGCCTCCGCCTACTCCGTACGACCCCGGCCGCACGCCCCCGTCTCGGCGCCGCTGAGCTGGGACGAGGTGGGGATCGCGCACCCGCGGGACTTCGACATCGCGACCATGCCCGCGCGCTTCGCCGAACTCGGGGATGTGCACGCGGACATGGACGACCACCGCTACTCGCTGGAGGCCCTGCTCGAGCTGGCCCGGCGCGACGAACACGACCACGGGCTGGGCGATCTGCCGTACCCGCCCGAGTATCCGAAGATGCCGGGGGAGCCCAAGCGGGTACAGCCGAGCCGGGCGAAGAAGCAGGCGCCCGCGGCCGAGACCGAGGCGCCCCCTCCGGACGCCACAACTCCTTGAGACGGATGTCCCGGTACGTCCAGAGCCACTCCGACATGGGGATGGTCGGGCTCTTCCTGGTGAAGAAGCCGGACGGCACGATTCCGGGGTAAGAGCCGCATGAACGGTAAGAGCCGCATGAACGGTGAGAGCGCTCTCACCTCCCTCACCCACCCGGAGCTATCCTGATCGGCACCTGCCGACTAGGAGCTCCAAGTGACCGACACCGCACCGCGCCCCACGCTGGAGGCCGTGGCTGCCCGGGCCGGCGTGTCGCGGGCCACCGTGTCCCGGGTGGTGAACGGCGGCGACGGGGTGCGTGAGACTCTCGTCGCGCGGGTGCGGCGGGCCGTGGAGGAACTCGGGTACGTGCCGAACCAGGCCGCGCGCAGTCTGGTGACCCGACGGCACGACGCCGTCGCCGTGGTCATCGCCGAACCGGAGACCCGGATCTTCGCCGACCCCTTCTTCGCCCTCCAACTCCGCGGTATCAGCAAGGAGTTGACGGCCCACGACAACCAGCTCGTGCTGCTGCTCACCGAAGGGCGCGACGACCATGCCCGCGTCGGCCGCTATCTCGCCGGCGGGCATGTCGACGGCGCGCTCGTCTTCTCGCTGCACCTCGACGACCCGCTGCCCGGGCTGATCCGGCACGCCGGGGTGCCGACCGTGTTCGGCGGGCGGCCCGGCTGGGGCGAGGGGGAGGGCGGGAGCGGTGCGGTGTATGTCGACAGCGACAACCGGGGTGGGGCACGGGAGGCCGTACGGCATCTCGTCGGCCTCGGGCGCACCCGGATCGCGCACATCACCGGGCCCCTCGACCAGACGTCCGCGGCCGACCGGCTCGACGGCTTCCGGGACGTCATGGGGGACGCCGATCCTGGGTTGGTCGTGGAGAGCGACTTCACGCCGGGCGGTGGGGAGCGGGCGATGCGGCTGCTTCTTGACCGGCGCCCCGATCTGGACGGTGTCTTCGCTGCGAACGACCTCAGTGCGGTGGGGGCGTTGCGGGTGCTGCGCGAGCGGGGGTTGCGGGTGCCGGAGGATGTCGCCGTGATCGGGTTCGACGACATGGTGCCGGTTGCCGAGCAGAGTGAGCCGCCGCTGACCACCGTCCGTCAGGACATTGAGGAGATGGGGCGGTTGATGGCTCGGTTGCTGTTGCGGCGGCTAGGGCATCGCGGCATGGGGGAGGATGAGGGAGGCGCGGCGGGGGGTGTGGTTCTGCCGACGACGTTGGTGCGCCGCGCCTCGGCGTGACAGCTGGAGAAGAGGCGCTTCAGCTCACGTCTGTTGTGGTGCGCTCTTGATCACCGCGAACCTGGCGCCGTAGGGATCCGCCAGCCTTGCGATGCTGCCCACACCCTCGATCTCCGTGGCCGGCATGCGGACCGTGCCGCCCAGTTCCCGCGCCTTCGCGACGGTGGCTTCCGCGTCGGTGACCTCGAAGTACGGGAGCCAGTACGGGCTGTCCTCCGTCGGGTCGTCGGCCAGGGAGACGATGCCGCCGAACATGGACTCCTCGCCGCCCCCGGTGGGGTTGATGCAGGTGTACGTACCGCCCGGGAAGGGCACCGCCGCGGTCTCCAGGCCCAGTGTCTCGTGGTAGAACCAGGCAGCCGCGGCCATGTCCGGCGTGTACAGCTCCACCCAGGACAGCGCGCCGGCCTCGTTCGCCAGGTCCACGCCCTTCGTCCGGCCCGGCTGCCAGATGCCGAACGGCACGCTCGCCTTGTCGGCGAGGATCGCCATATGGCCCTCGCCCATGACGTCCATGGGCTGCATGAGCACACTGCCGTGCGCCTGCTCGGCGGCCTTGGCGGTGGCCTCGGCGTCCGCGCTCTGGAAGTAGACGGTCCAGGTGGGCGGGCCCTGCTCGGGCCCGGTCTGCATACCGCCGGCCACGGTCTTCCCGTCCAGCTGGAAGAAGCCGTAGCCGCCGGAGTCCGGTCCCGCCGACTGGAACCGCCAGCCGAAGAGACCGCCGTAGAAGGAGATGGCGCCGTCGATGTCGGATGTGCCGACGTCGATCCAGTTCGGAGCGCCGTTGACGAAACGGGTGGTGAGCATCTTCGCCCTCCTCGGAAGGGTCCCGTTCTCTGCACTGCCGAGTCTTGCATCCCCCACCGACAATCGCCGCCGGAGTGACACCCTTCCGCGCGCCGCCGTGCGCCGCCCCGCGCACGCACGCCATCATCGGGGTGGCCGGAGGCCTGAACGGCGGCGTTGATCCCGCGTTGATCGAACGTTTTTCGGCACCCGGCACGCTCTCGCCCATGCACACCGACACCATCACCCCGGCCGACCTCGCCTGGCAGTCCGAGGCGCTGTGCGCACAGACCGGGGCCGACTTCTTCTTCCCCGAGCCGGGCAGCTCGGTCCGCGAGGCCAAGCGCATCTGCTCCCTGTGCGAGATGCGTCCCGCGTGCCTGGAGTACGCCCTGCGCAACGACGAGCGGTTCGGCGTGTGGGGCGGGCTGTCGGAGAAGGAGCGGCTGGAGCTCAGGCGCACGCCACGCTGAGGCACGGCCATGCTGAGGCACGGCCATGCTGAGGCACGGCCATGCCACAACATGGCCGTCCGGCGGGTGCCGTAGGAAAATCCACACGCCACACCCGCGTCTGCGGGCACAATCCCCGCATGGTCCGCCTCACCGCGCAGCAGCAGACCGAGAGCCTGCTGAACGCCCTCGATCCGCTCCCGCACCCGCAGCGCATGCGGGAACTCGCCGTGCGCGTACGCGAGATGACGCCCCTGCGACCGGTCCTGGACGAGCTGGAAGGGCGTGGGACGTACGGGCGACAGCTCGCCGTCGTCGCCGCGGCTGTCGCTGGTGACACCGAGTGGATCGCCGCGCGGATCACCGATCCCGACTCCTTCGTGCGCGGTCACGCGCTGCGGGTGGCCGACAGTCTGAGTGTTCCGGACACGGCCTTCGAGGCGGGGCTCGCCGATGCCGCCGAGGTGGTGAGGCGGGATCTGCTGCGTGCCGTCGTCGCCTCGGGGCGCACCGAACTCGCCGACCGGCTCGTCGACACCCTGCGTAGTGACTGGGGCGACGCCGAGGCGGCTCGGCTGCTGCCCGGATGTTCGGAGCGTACGGTGGCGCGGCTCCTCCCCGAGCTGCTGCATGCCGTCGGGGCGTGGACGACGCTGGCCAAGCGGCATACGGCGGTCCTGCTCGACACGCTGGAGGCGCAGTTGGCCGCGCTGCCGCCGGCGCTGCGCGAGACCTGGTGGCCGCGCTACGGGCACGCCGTGGCCGCGGTGACGCCGGCCGAGCCGCTGCGCGTACTGGGGATACTGGAACGGCTGGGGCCCACCCCGCTGCCGTACGAACTCCGCGTCCATGTGGGCAGGTTCGCCGCCGTGGACCCGCGTCGTGTGCTGCGGCTCCTGTTGACGCCCGCGTGGGTCGATGTCGTCGGGATCAGCACGCTGAGCCCGGCCACCCTGCGCCGACTCGCCCACTGTGACGGGCCCGAACTCCTCGAATACGGCAGGCACTTGGCGCGGTACGGCAATCTCCGGTTCCTGCTGCGGGCACTGCCGCCCGCTCGGCGGCGCGCGCTGCACGATGCCGTCCAGGAAGGGCTCGGTGGGTCCGACCTCGTCGACGGCACCCTCCTGGACACCCTGACGCGACGTCACGCGACTGAGCTGGCACGTGAGTTGGCCGCACGGGCGCGCGAACGAGGGGCCCGGTGGAGTGCGGTGCTCTTCGCCGAGTCGTACCTGCCCGTCGCCGAGGTCCGCGAGCAGCTCCTCGAGGCGACCCGGCGGTCGGCCGCCGAGGACCGTGCCGAGGCCTGGCCGCTGCTGATCCGCAACGCCGCGCGCTCCGGAGACCCGGCCGCCGTCACCGCCGTACTGGGGGACATGGAGCGGCTGCGCAATGAGCAGGACCCCGTGCGGTCGGCCGCGTTGCGCGCGCTCGCCGACATCCGGGCCGCCCTGATCACCGAGGACGCCGAACCGCACCTGGACCGCATCGCCGTCGACGCCGTCCAGGCCCGCGACTCCTCGCCCGAGACCCGGCAGCGGCTGAGCGCGCTCGCCGTCGCCGTGCTGCGCGAGCAGGCGGCGGGCGGATCGAGGGAGTTGGTGAACTGGGCGCTGCGCACCCTGGTCCGGATCTCCGGCCACACGGGCGGCGCGGACCTCGGACGCCTGGACCGCACGCTGCGGCGCGGCCAGGAACACCAGGTGTACGAGGCACTGCGGCCGTGGATCGAGGCGGGCGCGGAGAAGGCGGACTACGGCCTCGCCTTCGCGCTGGCCCGCGCGGTGGGCCGGCGCGCCGCCGGGATGGCCGAGCTGCAGGAGCTGCTGTGGCAGGCCGTCCGGTACGGCAACGACACCACCGTGCGCACGGCCGTGGAGCTGTGGCTGGAGCCGCACGCCACACGCGACGAGCGGGCGGCGCGCATCCTCGCCCACGAGCCCTCGGCGGCCGCTCTGTCCGCCGTGCGGCACATCGTCGTCCGCCGCCGCACCGACCTGCTGGACCTGCTGCTCGCCGAGACCCCGCCCCACGGGCGCTTCCTGACCAAGGGCACCCCGTGGTCCGTACCGGCGACCGTGGACGTACGACGCTGGGTGCCGCGTCAACAGGACGCGCTGCTCCGGCAGTTGGCGGCACTCGTCAGGGACGCCGGGCTGCCCGGGTACCGGCGGGCGGACGCCGTGGTCCGGGCCGCGTACGTGCCGGACGGTGGCGCCGAACTGCTCCGCGGCTGGACCGGGTCGTCCGACGTCGTCCTGGCGGAGGCGGCACTGGCCGCGCTGTCCCGCACCGCCCGGCCCGCCGACACGCTGCCCGAGCTGCTGGCCCACGCCGGCGGTGACCGGGCCCGGGTCGCGGTCCACGCGGCCACGCGCGCGTCCCGCCATGCGGCGCCCTCACGCCTGGCCGCACAGCTGACGGATCTGCTCACCTCGCCCGGCACCAAGGTGACCGGCCGCAAGGAGGCCGTACGGCTCGCCGCGGTGCGACTGCCGGTGCCGGAGGCCGCCCGTCTGCTCACCGAGACGTACGCGCGCGCGGGGACCCACCTCGACGTGCGTGCGGCCTGCGTCGCCTTCGCCGGAGGACTGCTCGCCCACGAGGAGATCTGGGACCTGATGCGCCACGCCGCGGGCGCCGAGCCGGTCCTGCGGGCCGCCGTGCTGCGCGTCGCCCCGCTCGACCTGCCCGAACCCCAGCGGGAGCGCTACGCGACCCTGGTGCGCGAGGTGAGCGGCACGGATGATCCGGAGACGGCCGACCTGGCCTTCGCCGCGCTGGCCCGCTGGACCCCCTGGTCCCCGGAGGCACCCGGCGTGCTGGCCCGGGCCGCGACCGATCTGTCGGAGCGGGCGAACTGGCATGCCGCGGCCCGCGGACTGGTCACGGCCGCCATGGCCTCCCCTCAGGGCGCCCACGGACTGCTCGACGCGCTGCGGACGCTGGTCGAGACCCCGGCCGAGACCGAACCCGACGCCGAGGAGCGACGCGACCGGCCGGCCCGCCAGCGGATCAGGTTCCTCGTCTCCTGCCTGGAGTACAACACCCGGTCCGCTCCGGCGGCCATCCGCCCGGCCGCGCTCGCCGCGAGCGAGTTGCTCGGGGAGTACGACGCCCACGTCCCGCAGGCCGCCGCCCTCGCCGCGACCCACCTGGACCTGGCCGCCGTACCGCTGAACCTGGACCGGCTGGTCGAAGTCGTCGGCGCCGGGCGACCCGTACTCGCCGCCGAGGTCGCCGACACACTGGAGACGCGCCTGGGACACCACGAGAAGCAGGTGAACCCCGAGGCCCTGCTGGCCGAGGCGGTACGGCTGACCGAGCGCGGCGGTCACACCGAGGGCCTGCTCGCCCTCGCCGTCGTCCAGGCGGTCGGCAACCGCACCGAGTGGCCCGCCCCCTGGCGTGAGCGGCTGCGGGCACTGCGCCGCCATCCCTGGGCCGACGTACGCGACGCGGCGCTGGAGGAGACGACGGCGTACGAGTGAGCGCCGTCAGGCTCCGGCGCGCGCCGCCATCCGGGCCTTTCGGGTGGCCAGCTTCTCGTCGAACTTCAGGGCCTCCGCGTCCAGGCCGCCCAAGAACAGGCCGAGCTCCTCCTGGGCCTGGCGGCCCTCGGGGCCGAGGCCGTCGATCTCCATGATCTTCAGGAAGCGGATGACCGGCTGGAGCACGTCGTCGTGGTGGATGCGCAGGTTGTAGACCTCGCCGATCGCCATCTGCGCGGCGAACCGCTCGAAGCCCGGCATGCCGTGACCGGGCATGCGGAAGTTGACGACGACGTCCCGGACCGCCTGCATGGTCAGGTCGGGGGCGAGCTCGAACGCGGCCTTCAGGAGGTTGCGGTAGAAGACCATGTGCAGGTTCTCGTCGGTCGCGATGCGGGCCAGCATGCGGTCGCAGACCGGGTCGCCGGACTGGTGGCCGGTGTTGCGGTGCGAGATACGGGTCGCGAGCTCCTGGAAGGCGACGTAGGCGACCGAGTGCAGCATCGAGTGGCGGTTGTCCGACTCGAAGCCCTCGCTCATGTGCGCCATGCGGAACGCCTCGAGCTTGTCCGGGTCCACCGCGCGCGAGGCGAGGAGGTAGTCGCGCATCACGATGCCGTGGCGGCCCTCCTCGGCCGTCCAGCGGTGCACCCAGGTGCCCCAGGCGCCGTCGCGGCCGAAGAGCGAGGCGATCTCGTGGTGGTAGCTGGGCAGGTTGTCCTCGGTGAGGAGGTTCACCACGAGGGCGATCCGGCCGATCTCCGTGACCTTGGACTGCTCCTTGTCCCAGGCCTCGCCGTCCTCGAAGAGTCCGGGGAAGTTGCGGGCGTCCGACCACGGCACGTACTCGTGCGGCATCCAGTCCTTGGCGACCCCCAGGTGCCGGTTGAGTTCCTTCTCGACCACTTCCTCCAGCGCGTACAACAGACGGGCGTCGGTCCAGACGGCTGAGCTGCCGGGGGCGGGGGAAGTGATCGTCACGAGAACTCCAGGGGACGTACGGCGAAAGCGGAACAAACCGGCGAGCGGTGCCGGAACTTACGAGAGCGTAGGCTACGAAACCGTAGGTTACGTAGCCGTAGGTTAAGCGGGGTGTAAAGATCCCTGATCAGGCTATGTTTCCTAGGACTTCCAAGGACATGCCGGAAAGCCCCAGGACCGCAGGTCCCGGGGCTGGGGGAGTGGTCGCTTCACTCGTCAGGCGTACAACTCCCGCAGTCGGACCGAGAGGCAAGTCACACAGCCCTCGAGCTTCTCGAACTCGCTGATGTCCACCACGACGGGCTCGAAACCGAGGTCGGCGAGCAGATCCGCGGTCTTCGGGGCGCTGGCCGCCATGAGCAGTTTGTCACCGCCGAGGAGCACGACGTGCGAGCCGGCCTGCTCGGGCACCGACAGGAAGCGCGGGAAGAGCGAGGGCCGGTCGACCTTCGGGATGTGCCCGAGGACCGTCCCGTCGGGCAGCGCGGTGACCGCCGACTTCAGGTGCAGCACCTTGCTCACCGGAACGGCGACGACCCTGGCGCCGAGCGGCTCGAAGGCCGCCCGCAGCTGCTGCACGCCGGCCGCGTTGGTGCGCCCGCCCCGGCCTACGTAGATGGTGTCGCCGACCTTCAGCACGTCGCCACCGTCCAGCGTGCCCGGCTCCCAGATCCAGTTCACGGAGCAGCCGAGCCGCGCCACGGCCTCCTCGACCCCGGCCGCCTCGTCGCGCCGGGACTCGGCGCCGGAGCGCGCGATCAGTGCGACGTTCTTGTACATGACGACGGTGTCCTCGACGAACACCGAGTCGGGGCAGTCGTCGGCGGGATCGACCTCGATGGTCTCCCACCCGTTCGTCCTCAGGGCCTCGGCATACGCCTCCCACTGCTCCACCGCAAGATCGGCATCGACCTTCTCCCGCTCGATGTGCGTCACCAGACCTTCGGCGAGGCGCGGGCTGGGGCGGCGGACGAGGGCCTTCTTGCTGGGCACTGGGGGACTCCGTATCGGCGGGGCAGGGGACCGGGCGCCCCTCGTGGTGCAGGGCCCCGGTCCGCCATCATGCAGCGCGGATCCGCACGGGCAAAACCCTCATGGCCAGGCTGTGCCCCTCCTGAGATGCGCTACCCGACCTCCTCCGGTGTCGTTTCCCGCAGCTCACCGTCGAGCAGCAGCCACCTCGTGATGCCGATCGACTCCAGGAACGGCAGGTCGTGGCTGGCCACGATCAGGGCTCCCTCGTACGAGTCCAGGGCGGTCGTCAGCTGTCGGACGCTCGCCATGTCGAGGTTGTTCGTCGGCTCGTCGAGCATCAGGAGCTGCGGGGCCGGCTCGGCCAGCATCAGGGCGGCGAGGGCCGCCCGGAAGCGTTCGCCGCCGGACAGGGTCGCCGCCTTCTGGTCGGCGCGGGCGCCCCGGAACAGGAAGCGGGCCAGCCGCGCCCGGACCCGGTTGTTGGTGGCGCCCGGTGCGAACCGGGCCACGTTCTCGGCGACCGACAGCTCGTCGTCGAGCACGTCGAGCCGCTGCGGCAGGAAGCGGAGCGGCACGTGCGTGTGCGCCTCGCCCGACACCGGGGCCAGCTCCCCGGCGATCGTCCGCAGCAGCGTCGTCTTGCCCGCGCCGTTGCGCCCGATCAGCGCGACCCGCTCGGGACCGCGCAGATCGAACCCGCCGGCCACGCGCGCGCCGTACGCGAGCTCCAGGTCCATGAGGGTCAGCACGTTCCGCCCCGGCGGTACGGCCGTGTACGGCAGATCGACGCGGATCTCGTCGTCGTCCCGTACGGCCTCCACCGCGTCGTCGAGCCGTTCCTTCGCCTCGCTGAGCCTCTCCTCGTGCATGATCCGGTGCTTGCCCGCGGACTCCTGCGCCGCCCGCTTGCGCGCCCCCATGACGATCTTCGGCTCGCGCTTCTGCTCGAACATCTTCTGCCCGTACCGTTTGCGGCGGGCCAACTTGACCTGGGCGTCGACCAGTTCACGCTTCTGCCTGCGGAAGTCCGCCTCGGCGACCCGCACCATCCGCTCGGCCGCCTCCTGTTCGACCGCGAGGGCCTCCTCGTACGAGGAGAAGTTGCCGCCGTGCCAGGTGACCTCACCGGAGCGCAGATCGGCGATCTGGTCGACGAGGTCGAGGAGTTCGCGGTCGTGGCTGACCACGACCATCACGCCCGACCAGGACGAGACGGCCGCGTACAGCCGCCGGCGCGCGTACAGGTCGAGGTTGTTGGTCGGCTCGTCCAGCAGCAGCACGTCCGGTCGGCGCAGCAACAGGGCCGCCAGTCGCAGCAGTACGGACTCGCCGCCCGAGACCTCGCCGATGGTGCGGTCCAACTCGACGTGGCCGAGTCCGAGTTCGCCGAGCGTGGCGAGCGCGCGCTCCTCCACGTCCCAGTCGTCGCCGACGGTCTCGAAGTGCTCCTCGGCCGCGTCACCCGCCTCGATGGCGTGCAGCGCGGCCCGCTGGGCGGCGATGCCGAGTGCCTGGTCGACGCGCAGGTGGGTGTCGAGCGTGACGTTCTGCGGGAGATGACCGACCTCGCCCGCGACACGCACGGCGCCGTCGGCCGGGGCGAGTTCACCGGCGATCAGCTTCAACAGGGTCGACTTTCCCGATCCGTTGACGCCGACCAACCCCGTCCTGCCCGGGCCGAAGGCGACGTCCAGCCCCTCGAAGACGGTGGTGCCGTCGGGCCAGGCGAAGGACAGGGACGTACAAGTGAGGGAAGAAGACATACGGGCCTCGCGGTTGCTCGATGCGGTTAAGGGCAAACGCGTATCGAGACACCTGCGACCAAGGGGCCCTGGGAGGAACAGGGGACACAGAGAAGGCCCTGCCCGTCGGGACGGCTCGAATGCCGAGGTCGCACGCGGCGTCCGCACACCTCATATGTGTGTGACGCGGTGTCTCAGGACCTCAGACGAGCAACGTCCTACTCCGATCGACGGCAACAGAACCGCTGTACACCGTACGAGCGCCCCTGACGGCTGTCAACGAATTAACGTGAACCTCGACCTCGCCGCACCAAGGAGACCTCGTGCCCCACGGTTCGCTCTCACTCCCGGCCCGGCTCTGCCTGCTGGCCTGGGATTCCACCACCACCGAGGTCATGGCCACGGCCCATGTGGTGCGGGCCGGCGCCCTCACCGAACTGGCCCGGCGCGGCCTGCTCACCGACGAGGACGGCATCGCCACGCCCGTCGACATGGACGCCCTCAGCCATGACCCCGTCCTGGACGGTCTCCTGGAGCTGGTCCGCGAGTCCCGGCCGCACCACTGGCGCTCCTGGGTGACGCTGCACGCGCGCGTGACGTTCGACGCGGTACGGGAACAGCTGACCGCCGAGGGGTACCTCCGGGCGGAGAAGAAGCGGGTCCTGGGCGTCTTCCCGAGCGTGGAGCACGTAATGGAGAACACGGCCGCCGTGGACGCGCTGCGGGAGGAGGCCCGGCAGATCCTGGAGGGCCGGGCCCCGGAGGTCTCGGAGCAGCAGGCGGCCTTCGCCGCCCTCGCCGTCGCCGCGGACCTGCCCGCCCTGCTCCAGGACGGCGACCGCGAGCGCCACAAGGAGCGCGTGGAGGAACTGATCGAGCGCAGCGGGGCGGGCGCGGTCCTGAGCGACCTGTGCGCGGCCCTGCCGGCGACGGGCTGAGGCCTCCCCCCCATCGACGTCGGATTCCTGCCGGCCCCTGCCCCGCGGCCGCTGGTCGAGTGAGCCGCAGGACGACGACTCTCCGCGACGGCGCCCTCGCCTTCCGCGCCCTCCACACCCCCCGGCACCCCCGCTCGTCCTGCCGAACGCCTGGGACCTGACCGGCGCCCGGACCATCGCGGACGCGGGAGCGGCGGCGGTCGCCACCACGAGCGAGGGTCTGTCCTGGTCCCTCGGCACGGCGGACGGCGACCGCCTGGACCACGCCACGGCCCTCACAGCCGTCGCCCGTATGGCCGCCGCGGTCGATCTACCCTCAGCGCCGACATCGAGACCGCCTACGGGAAGGACGCGGCAGGCGCGGTGGGCGTGAACATCGAGGACGCCCTCTACGAGCCGGGCACGGGCCCCCTGCGCCCCGTGACGGAACAGTCCGACCGCATCACGGCCGCCCGCGAGGCCGCCGACGCGGAGGGCGTACCGCTGTTCGTCAACGCGAGGATCGACAGGTTCTTGAGGCCGCCGGGGGGAGTGGACACCACTCTGGAGCGAGCCGCGGCCCCCCTGGCCGCAGGCGCCGACGGAATCTTCGTCCCCGGGGCCGTCGACCCGGAGACGATCAGAGCGCTGATGGACGGAATCGACGCTCCACTGAACGTGGTAGCGGGACCGGTCGCAACAGTTTCCTCTTGGCTCGGTGGACCAGGGACTCGGCTATGCAGACCTGGACAAGCTGCTACCAAGCGGTGAGAACTCAGGCGTCCCGCATCAACTCCGCCAGATCATGGTCCAGGTCGAGGTACAGGTGCTCCAGGCCCACGGGCACCAACTCCCCCGTGGCTCCCAGGAACCTCCGCACCTCCTCCGACCGCACATGCACCACAGCGGTCCCCTCCGGCGCATGGAACTCCAGCACGGTGCGGTCGTACCCATACGGCCGCACCCGCACGTCCCCCTGCCCCTCGGATCCCTCCAGCCCCGCGCTCAGAAGTTCACGCGAGAAGGTCCAGCAGACCTCCACGCCCTCCAGTGTCGCGGGAGCCGGGAAAGTCATACGGACCGCGAACGGATCGCTGCGGTCGTAGTGCAGCTTCGCCGGGATGTTGGGCATGCGAGGCGCGGCGGCGACGAGACGGGCCTCCACGGGTTGCTCGATGACGGTGGACAACGCCTTGCTCCCTTGTGACGGCTGGACGGGCTTGCGGGCTGATTGAGTCGGGCACTGCTAGAGACGCCGGAATCAGTCAATCCGTGCACACCAATTTCGAGTGACCTCCGTCACCGCGTTCATGCACGGAAGTGACGAGACCCACCTTCTGTGCCCCCGTGGGCAGTTGAGGCGCCCCCGGCCGTCTGGACGGCGTCCGGCCGGTCGGCTAGCTTCGCCCGCCATGAGGCGCTCGGTGAACAAGCGACGGATGAGACGGACGTTCCGCACGGTGGCCGCGGGGGCGGTGTGCTCGGCCGTGCTGGCGGCCCTGACCGCCGTACCGGCACAGGCGCAGTCGCAGGAGCACGCGGCACCGCACTGGGAACTCAAGGCCACCGGCACGCCGGACGTCCGCTTCCGCGGCCTCTCCGCGGTCAACCGGAACACCGCGTGGGTGGCCGGAACCCAGGGCACCGTGCTGCGCACCACGGACGGCGGGGCGAGCTGGCGGAACGTCTCGCCGCCCGGCGCCGCCGATCTCCAGTTCCGGGACATCGAGGCCTTCGACGCCCACCGGGCCGTGGTGCTGGCCATCGGCGAGGGCGAGGCGTCCCGCGTCTATCGCACCGACGACGGCGGTGCGACCTGGACCGAGTCCTTCCGCAACACCGACGCCAACGCCTTCTACGACTGCCTCACCTTCTTCGACCGCCGGCACGGTCTCGCGATGAGCGACCCGGTGGACGGGACGTTCCGCATCCTGTCGACCAGCGACGGCGGCCGCTCCTGGACGGTGCTCCCGAACACGGGCATGCCGGCCGCCCTGGACGGAGAGGCGGGCTTCGCGGCGAGCGGGCAGTGTCTGGTGTCCTCCGGGCCGTCGGACGTCTGGCTGGCCACCGGCGGCGGTGCACGCGCGCGGGTGCTGCACTCCGCCGACCGTGGGCTGACCTGGACGGCCACCGACACGCCGATCCCGGCGGGCGACCCGGCCAAGGGCGTCTTCGCGCTCGCCTTCCACGACCGCACCCACGGCCTCGCGGTCGGCGGCGACTACCGGGCGGACCAGGCCTCGCCGCAGGCCGCGGCCACCACGGCCGACGGCGGCCGGACCTGGCGGCCCGCCGACCGGCCCCCGCCCGCCTACCGCTCCGGCGCCGCCTGGCTCCCGCACAGCCGCACCGCCGCCCTCGCGGTGGGCCCCACCGGGACCGACCTCACCGCGGACGGCGGCCGCACCTGGCGCACGGTCGACACGGGCTCGTACGACACCGTGGACTGCACCGCCGACCTCGGCTGCTGGGCCGCGGGTGAACAGGGGAGGGTGGCGCGGCTGGAGAGGTGACGCATGGGGCCGGAATGCGGGTACTCGGTCGCGGACCGCGCAAGGGAACGCGACAGGAGTGAGCGAGATGCCCGCAGGTTCCAGCTCCAAGCGGGAGCGCCAGTACGAGCACATCAAGAAGAGCGCGCGGGACCGGGGAGAGAGCACCGCACGCGCCGAGGAGATCGCGGCGCGGACGGTCAACAAGGAACGCGCCCGGTCCGGCGAGTCGAAGCAGGCGAGCCGCACCTCGACGCAGGACATGTCGTCCGGCAAGCGGGGCGGTCAGCGGTCGGGCAAGGGCTCCCAGGGCCCGACCCGCGACCAGCTGTACAACGAGGCCAGGCAACGCGGCATCGAAGGCCGTTCGCACATGAACAAGAGCCAACTGCAGCGCGCGCTGGGCGACAGGAAGAGCTGAGACTCAGCGCGGCGGTTCGCGGTACTCCTCCAGGGCCGGCGCCGTCTTCGTGGCGACGAACTCGGTGATCCGGTACGTGCACACCTTGCCGATCGTGAACGGGTCCCCGGCGGCGATCTCCTCGACCCGCGAACGATCCTCCGCGACAGCGAGAATCACCCCGCCGTCGCGGGGGCTCTTGCGCCCGGCCGCGAGGAAGACGCCCTTCTCGAACTGCTCGTCCAGCCATGCCACATGGGCGTCGAGCAGGGTGTCGACGGCGTCCAGCGGGGCGGTGTAGGTCAGCTCCAGTACGAACATGATCGCGAGCCTACGCCTCACGGCCGTACCCTCGTCCCCATCATGACGACCGTACGCATCCCGGCGGGCTGGCCCGCGACCGAGGAAGAGGCCCGGGCCGTGCAGGACGCGCTGCGGACCCGGGTGGTGCTGGACGAACCCGGCCCGCCGCCCCGCACGGGCCATGTCACCGGCGTGGACGTCGCCTACGACGACGAGCGGGACGTGGTCGCGGCGGCGGCGGTGGTCCTGGACGCCGCGACCCTGGAGGTCGTCGCGGAGGCCACCGCCATCGGCCGGATCTCCTTCCCGTACGTCCCCGGCCTGCTCGCCTTCCGCGAGATCCCCACGGTCCTGGCGGCTCTCGACGCCCTCCCGTGTCCCCCCGGTCTGGTCGTCTGCGACGGCTACGGCCTGGCCCACCCCCGCCGCTTCGGCCTGGCGAGCCACCTGGGCGTCCTGACCGACCTCCCCACGATCGGAGTGGCGAAGAACCCGTTCACCTTCCACCACGACGACCCGCCCGCCCCACGCGGCGGCGCAGCCCCCTTGCTGGCGGGCACCGAGGAGGTGGGCCGTGCCCTGCGCACCCGCGACACCGTGAAACCGGTCTTCGTCTCGGTGGGCCACCGCACCACCCTCGACAACGCCTGCGCCCACGTACTGGCCCTGACCCCCGCGTACCGCCTCCCGGAGACGACCCGCAGGGCGGACGCGCTGTGCCGGCGGGCGTTGCGGGAGGCGACGGGGCGTGGGTGAGTGACGGGTGCGATCTGAGTACCCGGTCTGAGTACCTGTACGGATGTGAGCCCACCGCCCCGCTCGGCAGGCTTGCCGGCATGACGACGCACCGCGCCCCCAAGCCCCTCGCCGACCCGAACCGCCCCGTCGAGCGTGCCGTGACGGTCGCGCTGGTTCTCGCCGTGCTGGCGGGCATCGGCTGGATCGGCGGGATGATCTACACCGTGGCCGGGTGGTCGCTGTAGATCAGAGGTCGGCCACGACCCGGAAGGTCATGCCGGCCCCGCGCAGGCGCTCGGTCAGCGCGTCGCCCATCGCGGTCGCCGTGGTGACCTGGCCCGAGGTGTCCGGGAGCTCGTCGAAGGCCAGGGACAGAGCCGACTCGGCGAACATCTTGGCCGTCTCGTCGTAGCCGGGGTCGCCGCCCGCGACCTCCGTGAAGACACGGCGCCCGCCGCCCTCGCCCACGAAGCGGACCGAGAACCAGCTCTTCGCCCGCTTCTCCGGGCCGGGCCCGTCCCCGGGCTTGAGCCGGTCCGACAACCAGCGCCGCGCGGGCGGCAGTTGGGCCGCCGCGACGAGCGCGCCCATCGCCGCCACCCCGCCCACCGCGACGGGCAGGTGACGCACCGCCGCGTAGTGGCGGTAGCGGAAGTCGGGGCCGTACCGCTCCAGCGCCTTCGCCGACCGGTGCACGACCTGCGGGTCGATCGTCGGCAGCGGCAGCGCCCACGCCCCGACCTCCTTCGCGAACCGCGGCGCCCCGGTCGGCGCGGCGGCCCGCCTGCCCACCAGCCGCGGCTCGTGCCGCCGCCGGTCCCGCTCGGCGGCCAGCATCGGCCGCAGCCGCGAGAACTGGTTGAGCGCCGACGCGAAGGTGCCGCCCGAGAAGGTGGCATCCGCGGTGACGAATCCGTCGACCCTCAGCGGCACCCCCTCCGGGAGCTGCCGCACGGTGAAGTACGCGCCCAGGTCGTGCGGGATCGAGTCGAAGCCGCACGCGTGCACCAGCCGCGCGCCCGTCTCGCGCGCGCGTGCGTCGTGCCGGACGTACGTCAGGTCCACGAACTCCGGCTCACCGGTGAGGTCCAGATAGTCCGCTCCCGTGTCCGCGCAGGCGGCCACGAGGTCCTCGCCGTAGGTCACGTACGGCCCCACCGTCGTCGCCACCACGCGCGCGTGCTCGGCGAGTTCGCGCAGCGAGGCGGGCTCGGACACGTCCGCCCGCAGTACCCCGACCTGCTCGCCGCCCGGCAGCCGCTCGCGCAGCTCCTCCAGCTTCCGCTCGCTGCGGCCCGCGATCGCCCAGCGCAGCCCCTGGGGCGCGTGCCCGGCGAGGTACTCCGCGGTCAGCGTCCCCACGAAGCCCGTGGCTCCGAAGAGCACGATGTCGTACGGACGGTCCGTCCCATTCAGCCTGCTCATGACACCCCTTGGTCCGCAGCACGCGCCGTTGTCGGTGGCCGAGGCTAGCGTGAGGAATGCGGAGCCCGGCCGCCGGGTGAGCGCCCCGCACGACAATTGGCTAAGCGCTTGCTTGCCCAGGGCTTGCGCTCGGTGGAACGTGTTCTTAGCATCACTGGTGTTACATCAGTTGTGTCATACCCGTGTGATGACTCTTGGGGGCTGGATGGCAACGACGCCAGGACAGGGCCCGCTCACCGGCGTGCGCGTGGTCGAGCTGGCCGGGATCGGACCAGGCCCGTTCGCCGCCATGCTCCTGGCCGACCTGGGCGCGGACGTGGTCCGCGTCGACCGCCCCGGCGGCGTCGGCCTCGCGATCAACCCGGAGTACGACGTCACCAACCGCAACAAGCGCTCGGTGATCGTCGACCTGAAGTCCGCCGACGGCCCCGCACGCGTGCTCGACCTCGCCGAACGTGCGGACATCCTCATCGAGGGCTACCGCCCCGGCGTCGCCGAGCGCCTCGGTGTCGGCCCCGAGGCCTGCCACGCCCGCAACCCGAAGCTCGTCTACGGCCGTATGACCGGTTGGGGCCAGGAGGGGCCGCTCGCCCACCGCGCCGGCCACGACATCGCCTACATCGCCCTCACCGGCACCCTCGGCATGATCGGCGAACCGGACCGGCCCCCGGCCGTCCCCGCCAACCTCCTCGGCGACTACGCGGGCGGCTCGCTCTACCTGGTCGTCGGCGTCCTCGCCGCGCTGCACCACGCGCGCGCGGGCGGCACCGGGCAGGTCGTCGACGCCGCCATCGTCGACGGCACCACCCACCTCTCCGCGATGATCCACGGCATGCTCGCCGCCGGCGGCTGGCAGGACCGGCGCGGCGCCAACCTCCTGGACGGCGGCTGCCCCTACTACGGCACGTACGAGACGGCCGACGGCACGTACATGGCGGTCGGCTCCCTGGAGCCGCAGTTCTACGACGAGTTCGTGACCCTGCTCGACCTCCCGGAGTACGCCGACGCCCGCAAGGACTGGACCCGCTGGGGCGAGCTGCGCGAGGCGGTCGCCGCCCGCTTCAAGTCCCGCACCCGGGACGAGTGGACGTCCGTGTTCGCGGACTCCGACGCCTGCGTGGCACCCGTACTGTCGCTGCACGAGGCCCCGCACCACCCGCACCTCGCCGCCCGCGGCACCTTCACCGACCACGGCGGCATCACCCAGCCGGCCCCCGCACCCCGCTTCTCCGCGACCCCCACCGCCGTACGCACCGGCCCCGCCCGGCCGGGCGCCGACACCGCCGACGTGGCGCGCGACTGGGACGCACCCGACCTCCTGAAGGACCAGGAACCCATGAAGGGCCTCGAATGAAGCGGCAGGTCTTCGCCCCCGAGCACGACGCGTTCCGGGAGACCGTGCGCGCCTTCCTGGCCAGGGAGGTACTGCCCTATTACGAGCAGTGGGAGAAGGACGGCATCGTCTCCCGCGAGGCCTGGCGCGCGGCCGGCAAGCAGGGCCTGCTCGGGCTCGCCGTGCCCGAGGAGTACGGGGGCGGCGGCACGACCGACTTCCGCTACGCCACCGTACTGGCCGAGGAGTTCACGCGCGCGGGTGCGCCGGGCCTCGCCCTCGGACTGCACAACGACGTCATCGGCCCGTACCTCACCGGCCTCGCCACCGAGGAGCAGAAGCGGCGCTGGCTGCCCGGATTCTGCGACGGCTCGATCGTCACCGCCATCGCCATGACCGAGCCCGGCGCCGGCTCCGACCTCCAGGGCATCAGGACGCACGCCGAGGACCGGGGCGACCACTGGGTGCTCAACGGCTCCAAGACCTTCATCTCCAACGGGATCATCGCCGACCTGGTGATCGTGGTCGCGAAGACGACACCGGAGGGCGGCGCGCACGGACTGTCGCTGCTCGTCGTCGAGCGTGGCATGGAGGGCTTCGAGCGCGGCCGCAACCTCGACAAGATCGGCCAGAAGGCCCAGGACACCGCCGAGTTGTTCTTCCACGACGTGCGCGTGCCCAAGGAGAACCTGCTGGGCACGCTCGACGGCGCGTTCATCCATCTGATGACGAACCTCGCGCAGGAGCGCCTCAGCATCGCCGTCTCCGCGATCGCCGCCGCCGAGCATCTGCTGGAGATCACCACCGAGTACGTCAAGGAGCGCGAGGCCTTCGGGCGGCCGCTCGCGACCAAGCAGCACATCCGGTTCGAGATAGCCGAGATGGCCACCGAGTGCGCCGTCACGCGCGCGTTCCTCGACCGCTGCGTCGAGGAGCACTCGGACGGACGGCTCGACGCCGTGCACGCCTCCATGGCCAAGTGGTGGGCGACCGAACTGCAGAAGCGGGTCGCCGACCGCTGTCTCCAACTGCACGGCGGTTACGGCTACATGAGTGAGTACGCGGTCGCCCGGGCCTTCACGGACGGCCGCATCCAGACCATCTACGGCGGGACGACCGAGATCATGAAGGAGATCATCGGCCGTTCCCTGCTCGGCTGACCCTCATTGAAAGGCTTTCCAGTGAGTACCGAAGCGTATGTGTACGACGCGATCCGCACCCCGCGCGGCCGCGGCAAGGCGAACGGCTCCTTGCACGGCACCAAGCCCATCGACCTGGTCGTCGGCCTCATCCACGAGATCCGCGACCGCTTCCCCGGCCTGGACCCGGCCGCGATCGACGACATCGTGCTCGGCGTCGTCGGCCCCGTCGGCGACCAGGGCTCCGACATCGCCCGTGTCGCCGCGATCGCCGCCGGACTGCCGGACACGGTCGCCGGCGTACAGGAGAACCGCTTCTGTGCCTCGGGCCTGGAAGCCGTCAACCTGGCCGCAGCCAAGGTCCGTTCGGGCTGGGAGGACCTGGTCCTCGCGGGCGGCGTCGAGTCCATGTCCCGGGTGCCGATGGCCTCCGACGGCGGCGCCTGGTTCAACGACCCGATGACCAACCTGAACGTCAACTTCGTGCCGCAGGGCATCGGTGCCGACCTGATCGCCACCATCGAGGGATTCTCCCGCCGGGACGTCGACGAGTACGCGGCCCTCTCGCAGGAGCGCGCGGCGACGGCCTGGAAGGAGGGCCGCTTCGACCGGTCCGTCGTCCCCGTCAGGGACCGCAGCGGCCTGACCGTCCTCGACCACGACGAGCACCTGCGTCCCGGCACCACCGCCGACTCCCTCGCGGGGCTCAAGCCGTCCTTCGCGGACATCGGCGACCTCGGCGGCTTCGACGCCGTGGCCCTGCAGACGTACCACTGGGTCGAGAAGATCGATCACGTCCACCACGCGGGCAACTCCTCCGGCATCGTCGACGGCGCCTCGCTGGTCGCGATCGGCTCCCAGGAGGTCGGCGAGCGCTACGGCCTCACCCCCCGCGCGCGGATCGTGTCGGCGGCGGTCTCCGGCTCGGAGCCCACCATCATGCTCACCGGCCCCGCCCCCGCCACCCGCAAGGCGCTCGCCAAGGCCGGGCTGACCATCGACGACATCGACCTCGTCGAGATCAACGAGGCGTTCGCGGCGGTCGTCCTGCGCTTCGTGAAGGACATGGGCCTCTCACTGGACAAGGTCAACGTCAACGGCGGCGCGATCGCCCTCGGCCACCCGCTGGGCGCCACCGGCGCGATGATCCTGGGCAGCCTGATCGACGAACTGGAGCGCCAGGACAAGCGGTACGGCCTCGCGACCCTCTGTGTCGGCGGCGGCATGGGCATCGCCACCGTCGTCGAGCGCATCTGAATCCCCGGCGGAACCAAGAGACTTCAGAGATTTCTACGGAGACCCGAGTCATGACACAGAGCACCACCATCCGCTGGGAACAGGACCGCACCGGCGTCGTCACCCTCGTCATCGACGACCCCGACCAGTCCACGAACACCATGAACCAGGCGTTCCGCGACTCCCTCGCGGCCGTCACCGACCGCCTGGAGGCCGAGAAGGACACCATCCGGGGCGTCATCGTCACCTCGGCCAAGAAGACCTTCTTCGCCGGCGGCGACCTGCGCGAACTCATTCGCGTCACCCCCGACGCCGCGCAGGAGTTCTTCGACGGCGTCCAGGTCCTCAAGCGCAACCTGCGCCGTATCGAGACCCTGGGCAAGCCGGTCGTCGCCGCGATCAACGGCGCGGCCCTGGGCGGCGGCTACGAGATCGCCCTGGCCTGCCACCACCGGATCGCCCTCGACACCTCCGCCACGAAGATCGGCTGCCCCGAGGTCACCCTCGGGCTGCTCCCGGGCGGCGGCGGTGTCGTGCGTACCGTCCGTCTGCTGGGCATCGCCGACGCGCTGTTGAAGGTCCTGCTCCAGGGAACCCAGTACAACGCCCAGCGCGCCCTGCAGAACGGCCTGGTCGACGACGTGGCCGCCACCCCCGACGAGTTGCTCGCCAAGGCCCGCGCCTTCATCGACGCCAACCCCGAGTCCCAGCAGCCCTGGGACAGGCCCGGCTACCGCATTCCGGGCGGCACCCCCGCCAACCCCAAGTTCGCGGCCAACCTGCCCGCCTTCCCGGCCAACCTGCGCAAGCAGACCAACGGCGCGCCCTACCCGGCCCCGCGCAACATCCTCGCCGCGGCCGTCGAGGGCTCCCAGGTCGACTTCGACACCGCGCAGATCATCGAGGCCCGCTACTTCGTCGAGCTGGCCGCCGGCCAGATCTCGAAGAACATGATCCAGGCCTTCTTCTTCGACCTCCAGGCCGTCAACTCCGGCGCCAACCGTCCCAAGGGCATCGAGCCCCGCCAGGTCCGCAGGGTCGCCGTCCTCGGCGCGGGCATGATGGGCGCGGGCATCGCCTACTCGTGTGCCCGCGCGGGCATCGACGTCGTCCTGAAGGACGTGACGCCGGAAGCGGCCGCCAAGGGCAAGGGCTACTCCGAGAAGCTGTGCGCCAAGGCCGTCTCCCGGGGTCGTACGACCCAGGAGAAGGCCGACGCGCTGCTCGCCCGCATCACACCCACCGCCGACCCTGCCGACCTCGCGGGCTGCGACGCGGTGATCGAGGCCGTGTTCGAGAACCCGGAGCTCAAGCACAAGGTCTTCCAGGAGATCCAGCACATCGTCGAGCCGGACGCGCTGCTGTGCTCCAACACCTCGACGCTGCCGATCACCGCGCTGGCGGAGGGAGTCGAGCGCCAGTCCGACTTCATCGGACTGCACTTCTTCTCGCCCGTCGACAAGATGCCGCTCGTCGAGATCATCAAGGGCGAGCGCACGGGCGAGGAGGCGCTCGCGCGCGCCTTCGACCTGGTCCGGCAGATCAAGAAGACGCCGATCGTCGTCAACGACTCGCGCGGCTTCTTCACCTCCCGGGTGATCGGCCACTTCATCAACGAGGGTGTGGCCATGGTCGGCGAGGGCATCGAGCCCGCGTCCGTCGAGCAGGCGGCGGCCCAGGCGGGCTACCCGGCCAAGGTGCTCTCCCTGATGGACGAGCTGACGCTCACCCTCCCGCGCAAGATCCGCAACGAGTCCAGGCGGGCCGTCGAGGAGGCGGGCGGCACCTGGCCGACACACCCCGCCGAGGCCGTCATCGACCGTATGGTCGACGAGTTCGGGCGGACCGGACGCAGCGGGGGAGCGGGCTTCTACGAGTACGGGGAGGACGGCAAGCGGGCCGGCCTGTGGCCCGGACTCCGGGAGCACTTCACACGTGAGGGCGCCGGGATCCCGTTCAGGGACATGCAGGAACGCATGCTGTTCTCCGAGGCGCTCGACACGGTCAAGCTCGTCGAGGAGGGCGTGCTGACGTCGGTCGCCGACGCCAACATCGGGTCCGTCTTCGGGATCGGCTTCCCCGGTTGGACGGGCGGTGTGCTCCAGTACATCAACGGTTACGAGGGCGGCTTGCCGGGCTTCGTGGCACGCGCGCGTGAACTCGCCGAGCGGTACGGGGAGCGGTTCCGGCCGCCCGCGCTGCTGGTGGAGAAGGCGGAGAAGGGGGAGCGGTTCGCCGACGCCTAGAAATTGAGGGGCGGGGCGCTGTCGGCTGTGCCAAGTTGGTGGGTCACCGGCCGACTCGCCTTGGGAGCGTCAGTGACAGCACCCCGTCTCGTACCGCTGCTCGACCAGTTCGACTTCGCCCGCGAGCGCCTGGCGGCCCGGCTGACCGGGCCGGTGATGGACAGCGGCAACGGTTCGCCGGTCGAGGTCGGCGTCATGACCGACGAGGAGTACCTCTGGGAGCCGGTGTCGGAGTGCTGGTCGGTCCGACGGCGCGCGGACGGCCCCGGCCCGCTGGCGACGTACCTGACCGGCACCGGCGAATGGGGCCGGGACGCCGCCTCCTTCCCCCACCCCTGGCCGCCGCCGTTCACCACCCTCGGCTGGCGCCTGGGCCACCTCAGCGAACTGCTCTTCCTCCGGGCGGAGCACACCGTCGGCGGCCACGCCCTCACCACGGACGACTACGCCGTCGCCGGGGACGCGGCAGCAGCGATCGCCGCCTTCGACACCGCCGCCACGGCCTGGCGCAAGGCCCTGCTCACCGCCGACGACACCGCCCTCGACACGGTCGGATTCTGCACCTACCCGCACGGCAGCGACCCGGAGGAGCCGTTCCTCGACGTCGTCTGGTGGGTCAACCAGGAACTCCTGCACCACGGAGCGGAGATCGCCCTGCTCCGGGACCTGTACCGGGAGCGGCGGAGCTGAGGCGGCCCGGAGTTCCTTTCGCTCAGTGACACGCCCCGCTTGCTCCCGGCCCCCCGCCCCCCGACGCTGACCCGCGAAGCGTCCACACGGTCCCGCCCCCACGAGGAGCCCCCCATGGGATACCGTCCCGCCCTCGCCGTCCTGGACATCCTGCGCGGCGAGGGCGTGGATCGCGTCTTCGGCAACCCCGGTACCACCGAACTCCCCTTCCTGGCGGCCCTCGCGGAAGCGCACGGCGCCCCCGAGTATGTGCTCGGCGTCCACGAGGGCTCCGTCGTCGCCATGGCCGACGGGTACGCGCGCGGCACCGGCCGCCCGGCCTTCGTCAGCCTGCACATCGCCGCCGGCCTCGCCAACGGCCTGATCGGCCTGCTCAACGCCCGCCGCTCCCGCACCCCCCTCGTCGTGACGGCCGGCCAGCAGGACCGCCGCCACCTCCAGCAGGACCCCATGCTCTCCGGCGACCTGATCGGCCTCGCCACGCCCGCGGTGAAGGCGGCATACGACGTGCAGCACGCCCACGACCTGCCGCTCGCCCTGCGCCGCGCCTTCGCTCTCGCCGTACGGCCGCCCGCCGGACCGGTGTTCCTGTCCGTGCCGATGGACCTGCTCGCCGAGGACACCGAGGTGGAGGTCCCGGCCCGCACCCCCTTACCCCCCGCCGGACCCGCCACCGGTCTCGAACGGGCCGCCCTGCTCCTCGGCGCCGCCGCCCGTCCGGCGATCGTCGCGGGGGACGGGGTCGGTCGTGAGGGAGCCCTGGACGCGCTGGTCCGCACGGCGGAGGCGTGCGGCGCCGTCGTCCACCATCAGCCCATGGCCGACTGCCTCGACTTCCCCACCACGCACCCCCTGTACGCCGGCATGCTGCCGCCCCGCCACGACGCCATCCGCGCCGCCCTCACCTCGTACGACGCCCTGCTGATCGTCGGAGCCCACGCCTTCACACCCCACCACTACAGCCCCGGCCCCGCGCTGCCGCGCGGCCTCAAGGTCGTCCAACTCGACTCGGACCCGGACGAGATCGGCCGCAACTTCGCCGCGACGACGGGCCTGGTGGGTGCCCTCGCCCCCTCCCTCCACCACCTCTCCGAACTCCTGCGCGACCAAGTCCCCGCCCACACGGCCAAGGGCCGCATCCTCCGCGCCGGCGAACGCCACACCGCCGACCGCGACCGCGCCGAGTCCGCCGCGCGCGCCGCCTACTCCCCGGCCCCGCTCGCCCCCTGGGCCGCCGCACACGCCGTGGCCCGAGGACTGCCGCCCGATGCCGTGGTGGTCGAAGAGGCCATCACCGTCGGCCTGTTGCTCCGCCGACTCGTCCGCCTCGACCGCCCCGGCAGCTACACCCACACCGTCGGCGGCGGCCTCGGCTGGGGCATCGGCGCAGCCGTCGGCCGCGCCCTCGCCGAACCGGGCCGCCCCGTGGTCGCCGTCCTCGGTGACGGCTGCACCCTCTTCGGCCTGCAGGGCCTGTGGAGCGCCGCCCGGCAGAACGCCCCGGTCCTGTTCGTGGTGATGAACAACGGCGTCTACCAGACCCTGCGGGACACCTACGAGTCGATGGGCAACCAGGGCCCTTGCCCCGGCACGGGACTCGGGCCACTGGACTTCACCCAGGCGGCCCGCTTCTTCGGGGTGGATGCGGTACGAGCCGACAGCGCCGATCACTTGCGTGAACTGGTCGCCGGGGCAGGCGAGTTGACCAGGCCGATGCTGATCGACGTACCGCTGCGGCAGTGACGCGCCCGCCCGGTCACCGCCGCCCACTCCTTGTCACCCCACCCGGAAGCGACGACCATCGATCCATGACGGACGGTCAGCTGCCGAAGTCGGTGCTCGCGCGTGGGGTGCTGCTCCTGCGTGCCTGCGGCGACGCCGGGACCGCCCTCACCCTCGCCGAGCTGGCCCTGTGCACGGGGTTGCCGAAGCCGACCGCGCACCGGCTGGTCGGGGAGCTGGTCCGGCTGGGGCTGGTCGAGCGCACCGAGGAGGGCTGTTACCGGATCGGGCTCGGGCTCTTCGTCCTCGGTCAGTCCGCGCCGACCGTGTGCGAGCTGCGGGATGCGGCGCTGCCGTATCTCGGGGACCTGCACGAGGCGACGCAGGAGAACGTGCACCTGGCCGTCCCGGACGGCACGGACACCCTCTTCCTGGAGAAGGTCACCGGCCGCCGCTCCACCCCGATCGTCTCCCGCACCGGAGGCCGGCTGCCCGCCCACTGCACGGCCACCGGCAAGGTCTTCCTCGCCCAGGACCCCTGCCCACCGCACCGCATCCTGCTCCGCCTCACCCCGCGCACCCTGGTCCTGCCCGGCCAGCTCGCCCGTGACCTCGCCCTGACCCGGGCCCGCGGTTACGGCGTCAACCTGGAGGAGGCCGAGGTCGGTGTCTCCGCCGTCGCGGCCCCGATCTACGCCCGCGACCACGGCCCCCGCCCGATCGCCGCGATCTCCGTGACCGGCGGGACCCGCCGCGTGGACGTGGACCGGGTGGGCGCGAGGGTGTGCGCGGCGGCGAGGGCACTGACGCGGACGCTGTCGGCCTGAGCGTGCACGGCCCGTTGCCCGGCCCGGCCCGGTCGCAGCCCGTCGCTCAACCCGACTCCGGCACCGCCTGCTGCATGGCCACCGCCAACGCATGTTCCGTCAGCCGCTCCCCGTGCACCTCCCCGGTGATCCGACCCCGTACGAAGACCAGCACCCGGTCGCAGACCTCCGTCAGCTCCGCCAGGTCGGTCGACGCCAGCAGCACGGCCGCCCCGCCCGCCGCCAACTCGCCCACGATGCGGTGCATTTCGGCCCGTACTCCGACGTCGACGCCCCGCGTCGGATCGTCCAGCACCACGATCTTCGGTTCCGTCGCCAGCCACTTGGCGAAGACGACCTTCTGCTGGTTGCCGCCCGACAGCCGGGCCACGACGTCGTACGGCCCACCCCGCAACCGCAGCCGCTCGGTCAAGTCGGCCGTGCGGCGCACCAGTTCGGAGCGGGAGGGCATGACGCCGCCGCGGCCCAGCGCCAGCCAGCTCACCGTCGTCGTGTTCTCCCACACCGTACGGTCCGTCATCAGCCCGTACCGCTTGCGGTCACTCGGCACGAAGGCCACGCCCGCCCGCACCGCCGCCCGAAGCGAGTGCGGCAGCCCGCGGCCGCCGATGTCGACCCGCCCCGCCGAGACCGCGGTGCGCCCGCACACCACCTCCAGCGCGCCGAGATGGCCCGCCCCCTGCAGGCCGGCGACCCCCACCACCTCGCCGGCCCGCACCGTGAACGTCACGTCCGTCAGCCGCCCGGGCACGCTCACCCCCGACAGCACCACCGGTGGCGGCAGATCCAGCACGGCCCGCGCCCTGCGCGTCGGCTGCGGCGGGCGCCCGCCCAGCATCGCCGTCACCAGCTCCGGCACGTCCACGTCCGCACGACGGGCACCGGGGACCGCGACCCGGCCGTCCCGCAGGACCGTCACACACTGGGCGAACCGCATGACCTCGTCCAGGAAGTGGGTCACGTACAGGACGCCGATGCCCCGCCCGGTCAGGGTGTGCAGCACGCCTTCGAGCCGGTCGACGGCGGCGGCCGGGAGGGCGGAGGTCGGCTCGTCCAGGATCAGCAGGTCCGGATTCCGGAGCAGGGCCCGCGCGATCTCCGTCAACTGCTGGTCGGCCAGAGGGAGTTCACCGACCTCCGTGCCCGGGGCGACGTCCAGGCCGAGTTCCGCGAGGACCGGGCGCGCGGCGCGGTCCATGGCGCTGCGGTCGAGCAGCCCGAAGCGGCGTGGAGGCCCCTGCGGGAAGAGGTTCTCCCGCACGGACAGGTCCGGGAAGAGGCTCAACTCCTGGGAGACGACGGCGATCCGGATGTCCCTGGCCGACCGTATCGTCCCCTTGTCGGCCGCCAGCACCCCGGACAGGATCCGCACCAGCGTCGACTTGCCCGCGCCGTTCTCCCCGACCAGCGCGTGCACCTCGCCGCCCCGCAGCCGGATGCCGACCCCGTCCAACGCCCGCACTCCGCCGTACGACTTGACCAGCCCCTGTGCCACCAGGACGTCGCCGTGGGTCATCTCAGCGGGCGTCCTTCAGCGGCTTGAGGTTGGCCTTCTGGTCGCCCAGGAGCTTGTCGATCGTCGGCTTGTACCAGTCGTACGCCGCCTGCGCGGACTTCTGCCGGGCGATGATGTCGTCGATGTGGGAGGAGTCGACGACCCCGCCGGGGGACAGGAACCAGCCCTGGGGCAGCTTGCCCTTCTTGTCGCGGACCGCCTCGATGAGCATCGCCGTGGAGAGATAGCCCTTCAGGAAGTGCTGGGGGTCGATGGTGACGAAGTTCGAGCCGTCCTTGACCGCCTCCAGGGTCTTCGGGTCGACGTCGAAGCCCGCCGTCAGCCATGTGCCGTGCTCCGACTTCTTGATCTTGGCGAGGTTGTAGCTGTCGGCGTCCCCGACGCCGAGGAAGGCCAGCGCCTCGGGGTGCGCGTTCACCTGCGCCGACCAGGAGCTGTAGTTCTGGCCGGGATCGCTGTACGTCTGGAAGGGGCCCAGCACCTTGACTCCCGGCGCCTCCTTCTTGAACGTGTCGGAGATGCCCTTCGCCCGGTTGTCCAGCACCGGCGTCCCCGGGTTGGGCACGCCGATGACGATCTCCCCCTTCGGGTTCGAACCCAGCCGCTTCAGCGCCTCCTTCGCCATGAGCTCGCCGAGCGCGTAATTGTCGTTCCCCACATAGAAGTCGACCTTGCTGCCCGGAGTAGGGGAGGTGTCCAGGGCGACGATCGGGATGTTCTTGTCGACGGCCTGTGCGGCGGGACGCGTGAAGATCGGCGGGTCGAGGTTCTCCAGGACGATGCCGTCCGTCGCGCGGGCGGTGAGGTTCTGGAAGAGCTGCACCTCCGCCGGTCCGTCGGTGTTCGGCGGCCCCACCGCCTTGAAGTTCACCTTCCCCGCGTGGCTCGCCGCGCTCTGCGCGCCCAGCACCATCTCGTGGGCGAAGTTGAGCGAGATGTTGGCGACCGCGATGCCCATGTTCAACTTGCCGCCCTTGCCGGGGCTGTTGTTGCCGCAGCCGGCCGTGCCGAGCAGCGCCAGGGCGCCGAGCACGGCGGCGGTCGTACGGAGTCTGGCGTGCATCACGGCCTCCAAAAGCCTTGCGCAGGCGGGGTGTTCACTTGCGTCGGCGTCCGGTGCGCCGCAGCACGCTGTCGGCCGCGACGGCGACGAGGATGATCCCGCCGGTCGCGAACGACGTCCAGTTGATGGGGACTTCGAAGAACACGAGTCCGGAGGCGACGACCGAGAGGATCATCGCCCCGGCCACCGCGCCGAGCACCGAGCCACGGCCGCCGACCAGCGGGGTGCCGCCGATGATGCAGGCGGCGATGGCCTGCAACTCGTAGCCCTGGCCCAGGGTCGGGTCACCGGCGCCGTAGAAGGCGAGGGCGAGCGCGGCGGCGAAGGCCGTGGTGAGCCCGGACAGGGCCAGGGACTGGACACGGGTCCGGACGACCGGGATGCCGCTGAACGCGGCGGCGTCGGGATTGGACCCGATCGCCCGCACCCGGGCCCCGAAACGGGTGCGGGCGAGCACGACCCCCAGCACGACGAGCACCGTCAGCAGCACCCACAGCGCGAACGGCACCCCGCCGGGATCGCCGCCCGCGAAGGTGAAGAACGAGTTGTCCAGCGGCAGATCGGTGATCTGCTTGCCGTCCGCGAGCGCCAGCCCCACACCCCGGTACAGCATCAGAGTGCCCAGCGTCACGATGAACGACGGCAGCGCGAGCAGCGTCGTCACCAGCGCGTTGAACACCCCCAGCACGATCCCGGTCAGCAGCATCACCGGCACCGCCAGCCACGGGTTCAGCCCGTCCCGCACCAGCAACGCCCCGACGACCAGGCACATCGCGTACGTCCCGCCCACCGACAGATCGACCTCGCGCATGGCGAGCACGAAGACCATGCCGCACGCCATCAGCGAGATGTAGACCGAATTGTGGGCCGTGGAGAGCAGGTTGGAGGTGTTGAGGAAGTCCGGGTACGGAATGCCGATCCCGGCGACGAGCAGCCCCAGCACGAGCAGCACACCCAGCTCGTCCCGCAGCAGCCGATGGGGCAGCGGGCTCCACCGACGTAGCCCGCCGCCCTGATCGCGGGCGCGCTCGGCGTCGTCCACGGCACGCTCGGTCTCGGTCATCGCGGTACGGCTCCCGGTACGGCCGGCACTGGGGTCGCCCGCAGCGTCGACCCCCTGGGCCCGAGCGGCAACAGCGCCGTTTCAGCGAGTGAAATGCGCCCTTGCCGAGCACCTGACAGGTCCGCACACTCGGCCCATGGAGACGCGTACCGCCCTGGTGACCGGAGCGGCACAGGGCCTCGGACAGGAGTTCGCCGTCGCGCTCGCCGGGCGCGGCTACCGGGTCGCCGGTTTCGACCTCGTCCCGCAGACACAGACCGCGGGAAAGGTCCTGGACTATCTGGAGCTCGTCGGCGACGTCACCGACGAGGCGCAGGTGCGGCAGCAACTGGAACGCCTGATCGACCGGTTCGGCACTCTGCACGTGGTCGTCAACAACGCCGGCGTCTACCCGGCGAAGCCCTTCGAGGAGACCACCGCCGAGGACTGGCGCCGGATCATGCGCGTCAACCTGGAGGCACCCTTCCTGGTCGCGCAGGCCGCGCTGCCGTATCTGAAGGCGGCGGGGTGGGGCCGTATCGTCAACATCGCCTCCGCCGCCGTGTTCACCGCACCACCCACGATGGTCCCGTACGTCGCCTCGAAGACGGGCCTGATCGGCTTCACGCGCGCGTTGGCGGCCGCGCTGGGCCCGTACGACATCACGGTCAACGCGATCGCGCCCAGCATGGTGCGCACGGCCACCGCCGAGCGGACGGTCGGCGCGGACGGCGGCTTCGAGTTCATCCGCGCCCGGCAGGTGGTGCACCGCACTCAGGAGACGGCCGACCTGGTCTCGACGCTCCTCTACGTCGTCGACGAGGGCAGCGGCTTCCTGACCGGCCAGACGCTCAACGTGTCAGGCGGATCGGCCTTCCTCTGACGATCCCGACAACCACTGCTGCACCTCTTCCTTGAGCGACCTCTGGAAGGTCGTCAGCAGCGCCTGCAGCACGATGGGCTCCATGTGCGCGGACAGCGACTTCACGTCCTCCTCCGCCCGCTCCGCCACCTCACCCCGGAACAGCTGCGACAGCTCGTGTGCGGCGGCCCGCGAGTGCGCGACGAGCACTTTCCTCGCGGCGAGGATCGAATCCTGGGAGAGCGGTACGTCGAGCAGCTGGACGGCGAGCCGGAGCAGCCCCGCGTCGATGCGGTACGCGTCTCCGTCGACCCGGACCACCCCCATGGCGACGAGCCGCTCGACGTCGCCCTCGCCGAGCGCCCGCCCGGCCCGCCGCCGCAGTTCGTCCTCCGTCACGGTCTCCACCGTGTCCGGCGCCCAGGAGGCGACCACCGCCCGGTGGATCGCCAGGTCGTGATGGCTGAGGTCCGCCGGCAGCTGCTCCATGTAGCGCTCGATGGCCGCCAGGGTCATGCCCTGGTGCTGCAGCTCCTCGATGAGCGCGAGCCGGGCCAGATGCTGCTGCCCATAGTGACCCACGCGTCGCGCACCGATCACCGGCGGCGGGATCAGCCCCTTGGTGCCGTAGAACCGAACCGTACGGACCGTGATGCCGGCCCGCGCGGCCAGTTCGTCGATCGTGAGCGTCGGCTCCCCGGTGTCGGTCGTCATGTGCAGCAGTATCGCTGTCACACCAGTAGTGCGAAACCCGGCCACTGTCAGTGGTATCGCCTACGCCGCCACGCGGTCAGACAGCCGCCCCAAGGGGGCGCGGGGCTGTGTGCGCGCACACCCACGGTTGGGACGATCAACGGCGAGAAGACCTCGCCTCACCCAGCGGAGCGTCCCGCCCCGGATAGGGTGCCCTCTGGCCGCGGGCGAATGGTCCCGCGTCGAACCGCTGATCGCCGAGCGGCTGGTGAAGCGCGGTATCAGCGTCACCGTCCACGACCACGGAGAGGACGCGAGGTGAACCGCGACACGGACGTTCTCGTGCTGGGCGGCGCCGGTGTGGACATCATCGTCCACGTCCCGGAGCTGCCCCTGCCCTACGCCGACAGCTACATGATCGACCGCGGTATCCGCACCCGTGCCGGCCAGACCGGCGACTTCATCGCCCTCGGCCTCGACGCGCTCGGCCTCCGCGTCCACCACCTCGACCTGCTCGGCGACGACCCGGAAGGCGACCTGGTCCGCGCCCTGCACAGGGAGCGAGGCATCCCGCTCACCGCGGTTCCGCAGCCGGCGGGCACCAAGCGCGCCGTCAACCTCGTGGGCCCCGACGGCCGTCGCCTGTCCCTGTACGACACGAGCCGATCCCACCCCGACGACCGCTTCCCGGAGGACACCGTCCGGCCGCTGGCCGAGGCGAGCCGTCACGTCCACGTCACCATCACCCAGCCCTGCGCCCACACCCTGCCCCTCCTGCATGAGTCGGGCGCGACGATCTCCACCGACCTGCACGACTGGGACGGCCGGAACCCGTACCACGAGCCTTTCGCGTACGCGGCGGACGTCGTCTTCCTCTCCACCACCGCCCTGCCCGACCCCGAGCGCACGATGCGCCGCATCGCCGACCGGGGCCGGGCAGAGGTGGTCGTGGCCACGGCCGGCGCCAAGGGCGCCTACCTCCTGACCGACGACGAACTCACCCACATGCCACCCACCGCCCCACCCGCCCCGGTGATCGACTCCAACGGCGCGGGCGACGCTTTCGCGGCGGCCTTCCTCTTGGGCTGGCTGAACCGAGAGATCCCCCAACGCTGCGCGCAGTACGGGGCAGTGGCCGGCGCATACGCATGTACGGTCCCGTCCACGGAGACGGCCGCGATAGGCCGCAGGGAACTCCTGGCCACGGTCGCTGATCAGGAGGCGGCCGAGTAACGCCGCTTCCTCGGAGGCAATTGCCTAGTGCACGTCGTTGGTCGCTTCGATCTTCTTCCAGGACTTCGGCTGCACAGCACCCCCCGACACCTTGGCGACCGCCGCCGAACGCGCCGCAGGCTTCGTCGGCTGGAACAACCACGCATCGAACAACGAGCCCAACGACTTCCCCGACACCTTCTCGGCATAGGCCTCGAAGTCGGCGACAGAAGCATTGCCGTACGCATGCTCCTGAGGCCACCCCTTCAGAATGGCGAAGAACGCATCGTCCCCCACCGCATTCCGCAAGGCCTGCACAGCCAACGCCCCCCGGTCGTACACGGCGATGTCGAACTGGTCGTCCGGACCGGGATCTCCAGGCTTCACCGTCCAGAACGCGTCGTCGGCCGGATGCGAGTCGTACACATAGTCGGCGAGCTCCTGAGCCGTTCCCTCACCCTCGTGCTCCGACCACAACCACTGCGCATACCGAGCGAAGCCCTCGTTGATCCAGATGTCCTTCCACCCCTTGAGCGACACACTGTCGCCGTACCACTGATGCGCCAACTCATGTACCACCACAGAGGTGTTGGACCCGTTGGCGAACTGCTTGGGGCTGTAGTACACCCGGGTCTGCGTCTCCAACGCGTACCCGGTCGTCGTGTTCGGCACATACCCGCCCGCCGAACTGAACGGATACGGCCCGAAGTACCCGCTCAGCCAGTCGACGAGCTCCCCGGTCCGCTCGACACTCGCCCGCGCGGCCCCGTCGTTGTCGCCCAGATCCTTGCTGTAGGCGTTGACGACCGGTACGCCCCCGTCGGACGTACTCGTGGTGATGTCGAACTTGCCGACCGCCAGGGTGGCCAGATACGTCGCCTGCGGCTTGTTCTCCCGCCAGTTGTACCGGGTCCAGCCCAGCTTCGAACCGGTCGACTGCAACAGCCCGTTGGAGATGACCTGGGTACCGTCCGGCACCGCCACCGACACGTCGTACGTCGCCTTGTCGAGCGGGTGGTCGTTGCTCGGGAACCACCACCAGGCCGCCTCGGGCTCGTCGGCCGCGACGGCCCCGTCCGGCGTGCGGTGCCACGTGTTGAAGCCGTACGCGCTCTTCGTCGACGGCACCCCGCTGTAGCGGACGACCACGGTGATCGGCGTCCCCTTGGACAGCGGTGTCTTCGGCGTGACGACCAGCTCGTGCTGGCCCGAGCTCGCGAAAGTGGCCTTCGCCCCGTTGACCCGCACCTCGCTCACGTCCAGCAGGAAGTCCAGGTCGAAGCTGGACAGATCCTGCGTGGTCTGCGCGAGGATGGTCGCCGTACCCTCCAACTCGTCGGTGGCAGGCTGGTATTGGAGACGCAGGTCGTAGTGGGAGACGTCGTAGCCGCCGTTGCCGTAGTACGGGTAGTAGGGGTCGCCGATGCCCGGAGCGCCGGGGGAGTGGCTCGCGGCCGACGCCGGGATCGCGAGCATCAGGGACGCCGCGGCGAGTGCGCCAGGCGCGATGATTCTGCGGTGCACGAAAGCTCCAAGTGGTAGGGGCACGAGGTCTGTTCGTCTGTGCGGAGCCTATTCAGTCCCTGTGATCACGGGCCTGTCCATGGCCCCGCGTGTCACACGATCGCCATTCGGCCGTCATGAGCCCCCTCGCCCTGGGGTGCTCATTCGGCCACGGGTGCCCCACCTGGCCGTCTACTCCCCTCTTCTGTACGGGAGTTGACCGATGTAGCGTCCGGCGCATGCCGATACGCATGCGCTTCACGACCTGGAGACCGCTCGCGACGGCGGTTGTCGCCGTTCTCATGGCAGCCTTCATGAGCCCGGTCGCCGCCCACGCCGCCCCGCAGACGACGCGGGAGAGCAGACCCGTCTACTCCTACGCCAACGCCATCCGCGAGGCCGTATGGGTGGACACCGGACTCGACGGGGACGGTGACGGAAAGACCGACCGCGTCGCCGCCGACATCGTCCGGCCCCGCGAACCCGCCCAACAGGGCCGCAAGATACCCGTGATCATGGACGCCAGCCCCTACTACTCCTGCTGCGGCCGCGGCAACGAGAGCCAGCTGAAGACGTACGACGCCAGCGGCGACGTCGTCCAGATGCCGCTCTTCTACGACAACTACTTCGTCCCGCGCGGCTACGCCTTCGTCGGCGTCGACCTCGCCGGCACCAACCGCTCCGACGGCTGCGTCGACGTCGGCGGCCGCTCCGACATCCAGTCCGCGAAGGCCGTCGTCGACTGGCTGAACGGACGCGCCAAGGCGTACACGACCCGCACCGGAAGCACGCAGGCCAAGGCGAGTTGGACCAACGGCAGGACCGGCATGATCGGCAAGAGCTGGGACGGCACCATCGCCAACGGCGTGGCCGCCACCGGCGTCAAGGGCCTCAGGACCGTCGTCCCGATCAGCGCCATCTCCTCCTGGTACGACTACTACTTCGCCAAGGGCGCCCCGCTCTACGACTCCGGCCCCGACTGGCTCTCCAACTACGTCGACAGCCCCGACGCCCAGGCCAAGTGCGCCGCCGTCCAGCAGAAGATCGTCGACGGGGCTCCGCGCACCGGCGACTGGACGCCCTTCTGGACCCAACGCGACTACGTCAAGGACGCGAGCAAGGTGCGGGCCAGCGTCTTCCTCGTGCACGGCATGCAGGACCTCAACGTCCGAACCAAGCACTTCGGCCAGTGGTGGGACGCCCTCGCCAAGAACGGCGTCGAGCGCAAGATCTGGCTCTCCCAGACCGGCCACGTCGACCCCTTCGACTACCGGCGCGGCGCCTGGGTCGACACCCTGCACCGCTGGTTCGACCACGCACTCCTCGGCTACGACAACGGGATCGACCGTCAGCCCATGGCCGACATCGAGCGCCACCCCGACCAGTGGGTCACCTCGACGACCTGGCCCCCGCGCGGTACGGCCACCACGACCCTGCGCCCGGCCACCGGCACCCGGGCGGGAGTAGGCGCCCTCGGCCTGACCAGGCGTGACGGCACCGAGACCTTCACCGACGACCCGCAGCTGAGCGAGACCGACTGGGCCGCGAAGATCGATGTGTCGACCCCCGAGAAGGCCGGCTTCGTCACCAAGGCCCTCACCCACGACCTGCGCCTGTCGGGCTCCTCCAAGGTCACGATCACCGCGACCCCGACCACCCCCACGGCCCACCTCTCCGCCGTCCTGGTCGACCTCGGCCCCGACACCATCCGCGACTACGCCGACGGCGGCGAGGGCATCACCACCCTCACCGACCGCAGCTGCTGGGGCGCGAGCACCTCGGGCGACAGCGCCTGCTTCAAGAACACCCAGGCCAAGAAGGCCGACGTGGACTACACGGTGTTCAGCCGCGGTTGGGCCGACCTCGGCAACTACGCCTCCGACCTCAAGGGCGTCCCGCTCACCCCGGGCAAGGCCTACACCATCACCCTGGACCTCGCGGCCACCGACCACGTCGTCCCGGCCGGCCACCGCCTCGCCCTGATCGTCGCGGGCACCGACAGGGACCTCATCGACCCGCCGGCCGACAAGCCGACGCTCACCCTGGACCTGTCCCGCACCTCGGCCCGCGTCCCGCTGGTCGGCGGCGCGGCGGCGTTCGCGAGGGCCACCTCGGGCACGGCGTCCACCGCTCCCTCGGCCACGACCCTGCAGGGGGTACGTGACCTGAAGGGCACGCACCGCGTTCCCTGATCCACCGGACAGTCACCGGCGCCTCGAAGAGGACGCCGGCGTCCCGGGCGGCCGGGCAAGCGAGCCCGGCCGCCCGAGACACGGCACCTCGTGGTCCAAGCCGGTCTCGCCCCTTGCGCCTTCGACCATGCGTACGCAGGTCGGGCCGATCACGCCGTCCCCGACGACGATGACATCGTTGTTCGAGCCGCTCTCCGTACCCCGCCCGTAGCGGAATGTCCCATGCCGTGCTCAGAACGCCTTCTCGCCGGGAATACTCACAGCATGTCTGCCGAGTACGCGACCTTCGGCCTGGCACCGGCGATGCGTGCCGGTGGCGTCCTCGCCAACGGTGACTTCCAGGTACACCGGGACTTCGTGGACTTCATCGTCGACGGGCGCCCGCTGCTGTTCCAGCTCTCCGACCTCGACGCCGTCTCCCCCCTGGCCTCCGACATCCCGCCCGCGATCTTCACCGAACAGGTCCGCGGTCTGCTGGTGGAGGCGGAGCCCCCGCTTCCCGACGGCCGTTATGTCATCTACGGCTGCCCCGAGTGCGCCGACCTGGCGTGCGGCGCCGTGACCGCGGTCATCGAGCGGGACGGCGCGGACTACATCTGGCGGGACTTCGCCTGGCAGACCGACGACCACGCCGACCTGGAGCTCAACGGCTACCACGGCATAGGGCCGTTCCGTTTCCACGGCACCGAGTACCGTGACGCGCTGGCCGCCCTCCTCGACGGCGAGTCGCCCGGCCGGCGCCGCCGCGTCCTCCTCATCGGCGCCCGCGTCGCCCTGCTCGCCAAGCTCGCCGCCGCCCTGCGCATCATCGGCATCGGCGCCGACATCGCCCACGACGCGAACGACGTCCACGCCGACGAACTGCGCGGCTACGGCGCGGTCGCCTTCGGCCGTGCGGTCACCCCGGAAGAACGTGCCGCCGTACGCCGCGCCTTCGAGCAGGCCGGCGTCGAGGTGGCGTACGTGGACGGTCTGGCCCCGATAGTCCCCCTCCTGGTCGCCCAGATCGAACACGCCCTGGACCGCAGCCCCGAGGAACGGCGCAGGCTGACCCGCCTGGTGGCCGCCGACGGCGAGGCGGGCGTGGAGATCACCTCCCCCTGCCGGGTCCGCCTCACCGCGTACCGCCTCGACCGCCTCTACCGCACCCACGCCCACGAGGTCTTCGACGGAGTCCTCGAACCGGGCCGCCACCGCATCCCCTTGGACGCGAAGGCGGTGAAGGGGGAGTCCTTCGTGGTGGCACGGACGTCGGGGAGCGTGCTGGTGGAGGCGATGGCCCGCTGAGCGGCGAGTTCCACGGCGGCTAGGATCAGCCCCTGATGACTGCCACCCTCGTCGCCAAGAACCTCGCCGCCGGGCACGGCGACCGCTCTCTCTTCTCCGGGCTCGACCTCGTCGTCGCGCCCGGAGAGGTGATCGGGCTGGTCGGTGCCAACGGTGCGGGCAAGTCCACGCTGCTGAAGATGCTCGCGGGGCTCCTCGCGCCGGACGAGGGCGACTTGCGGCTCTCCCCGCCCACGGCCACCGTCGGACACCTCCCGCAGGAGCCGGAGCGCCGCCCCGGCGAGACCGTCCGGGAGTTCCTGGCCCGCCGCACCGGCGTCGCCGAGGCCCAGCGCGTGATGGACGAGGCGACCCAGGCCCTGGTCGACGGCGCACCGGGCGCCGACGACGCCTACGCGACGAGCCTGGAGCGCTGGCTCGACCTGGGCGGCGCCGACCTGGAGGAACGGGCCGAGGAGGTCACCGACTCCCTCGGCCTCGCCGTCGACCTGGACCAGCCGATGACCTCCCTGTCCGGCGGCCAGGCGGCCCGCGCCGGCCTCGCCTCCCTCCTCCTCTCCCGCTACGACGTCTTCCTCCTCGACGAGCCGACCAACGACCTCGACCTGGACGGCCTGGAACGCCTCGAACGCTTTGTGTCCGGCCTTCGCGCCGGCACCGTCGTCGTCAGCCACGACCGCGAGTTCCTCACCCGCACGGTCACCAAAGTCCTCGAACTCGACCTCGCCCAGCAGCAGATCACCCTCTACGGCGGCGGGTACGAGGCCTACCTGGAGGAGCGCGAGGTCGCCCGCCGGCACGCCCGGGACGACTTCGAGGAGTACGCCGACAAGAAGGCGGCCCTCCAGGACCGCGCCCAGATGCAGCGCTCGTGGATGGACAAGGGCGTCAAGAACGCGCGGCGCAAGGCGAACAACGACAACGACAAGATCGGCCGCAAGTTCCGCAGCGAGGCCAGCGAGAAGCAGGCCGCGAAGGCCCGTCAGACCCAGCGCATGATCGAGCGCCTGGATGTCGTCGAGGAGCCCCGCAAGGAGTGGGAACTGCGCATGGAGATCGCGTCGGCCTCCCGTTCGGGCGCCGTCGTGGCCACCCTGCGCGACGCGGAGGTCCGCCGCGGCGACTTCAGCTTCGGCCCGGTCTCCCTCCAGATCGACTGGGCGGACCGCGTCGCGGTGACCGGCGCGAACGGCGCGGGCAAGTCGACCCTGCTCGGTGCCCTGTTGGGCCGTGTCCCGCTGGACGCGGGACACGCGACCCTGGGGTCCGGCGTCCTGATCGGCGAGGTCGACCAGGCCCGCAAGCTGTTCCACGGCACGGAGAACCTGCTGGACGCGTTCTCCGCGGCCGTCCCCGACACGGAACCGGTCGAGGTCCGCACTCTCCTGGCCAAGTTCGGCCTGAAATCGGACCACGTCCTACGCCCGGCGACGAGCCTGTCCCCGGGCGAACGCACGAGGGCCGCCCTGGCCCTCCTCCAGGGCCGAGGCGTCAACCTCCTGGTCCTCGACGAGCCGACCAACCACCTCGACCTGCCGGCCATCGAGCAGTTGGAGTCCGCTCTCGACGCGTACGAGGGCACCCTCCTACTCGTCACCCACGACCGCCGCATGCTGGACGCGGTCCATGTCACCCGCCGGCTGGAAGTGTCGGCGGGCAAGGTCACCGAACGCTAGAAGTTCGACACGGGCAGGGAGGGGCCATGGGCAGCACGGCGAAACGGCCGGCGGTGAAGATCACGCACGAACAGGACGTGTTCGCCCGCATGCGCGGCACCCAGGACCGCATCGCGGACGCGATCACCGCCTTCGCCGGAACCATGGCGTTCGTGTATCTGCACGCCCTCTGGTTCGCGGTGTGGATCGTGTGCAACGAGGGCGTGTTCGGCAAGGGGGCGGTCTGGGACCCGTACCCCTTCGGCCTGCTCACCATGATCGTCAGCCTGGAGGCGATCTTCCTCTCCACCTTCGTCATGGTGAGCCAGAACCGCCAGGCCGCCCGCGAGAACGTCCGAGCCGACCTCGACTTCGAGACCAACGTCCGCTCGGAGGTCTGGGCGATCCACATGGGCCGAGCCCTCAACGTCGACCCGACGGAGGTCGAACGCCGAGTCCAGGAGCTACTCGCCGAGAACCGAGCCCGAATGAACGAGGGCCACTGAGGCGCCCCGATGGGGGCGCGGGGCCGTGTCCGATATGCGGCTCCGCCGCGCGGGCGCGACCGGCCACAACGGCCCCGCAGTTCCCCGACTACCTCAGCGCTTGCCGTTCTTGGGATTGAGCAACCCCGCCTTGCGCAGAGCATCGGCCATCGCACTGTTGGCAGGCGCCGCCGCCTGACGAGCCCCGCCACCGCCGGCGCCGCGACCTTGCTGCCGCTGCTGGGGCGGCCGCCCACCCCGCTGCCGCCGCTCACCGCCGCCCCCCTGCTGGCCCTGCGGCGCCGCCTCGTCGTCGAGCCGCAGGGTCAGCGAGATCCGCTTCCGCGGAATGTCGACGTCGAGCACCTTCACCTTGACGATGTCCCCGGGCTTCACGACATCCCGCGGGTCCTTGACGAACGTCTTCGACAGCGCGGAGACGTGCGCCAGACCGTCCTGGTGGACACCGACGTCGATGAACGCCCCGAAGGCGGCCACGTTCGTCACGACGCCCTCCAGCACCATCCCTGAGGTCAGGTCGGAGATCTTCTCGACGCCCTCCTTGAAGGTGGCCGTCTTGAAGGCGGGCCGGGGGTCGCGCCCCGGCTTCTCCAGCTCCTTGAGGATGTCGGAGACGGTCGGCAGACCGAACGTCTCGTCCACGAAGTCGTTCGGCTTCAGCGAGCGCAGCACGCTCGTGTTGCCGATGAGGGAGGCGACTTCCTGGCCGGACGTCTTCACCATCCGGCGCACGACGGGATACGCCTCGGGGTGCACGCTGGACGCGTCCAGCGGGTCGTCGCCGCCGCGGATGCGGAGGAATCCCGCGCACTGCTCGTAGGCCTTGGGGCCGAGCCGTGCCACGTTCTTCAGCTGCGTACGGGACTTGAACGGCCCGTTGGCGTCCCGGTGCGCCACGATGTTCTCCGCCAGCCCGGAGGTGATGCCGGAGACCCGGGCGAGCAGCGGAGCCGAGGCCGTGTTGACGTCCACACCCACGCCGTTCACACAGTCCTCCACCACCGCGTCCAGCGAGCGTGACAGCTTCACCTCGGACAGGTCGTGCTGGTACTGGCCGACACCGATCGACTTGGGGTCGATCTTCACCAGCTCCGCAAGGGGGTCCTGGAGCCGGCGGGCGATCGACACGGCGCCGCGCAGCGACACGTCCATGTCGGGCAGCTCCTGCGAGGCGAAGGCGGACGCCGAGTACACGGACGCGCCGGCCTCGGACACCATCACCTTGGTGAGCTGCAACTCAGGGTGCTTGGTGATGAGTTCACCGGCGAGCTTGTCGGTCTCGCGGGACGCCGTGCCGTTGCCGATCGCGACCAGCTCGACCGCGTGCTCCTTGGACAGCCGGGCCAGCTTGGCGATCGCCTCGTCCCACTTGTTGGCCGGGACGTGCGGGTAGATGACGTCCGTGGCCACCACCTTGCCGGTGGCGTCGATGACGGCGACCTTCACGCCCGTACGGAAGCCGGGGTCCAGGCCCAGCGTCGCGCGCGTGCCGGCCGGGGCGGCGAGGAGCAGGTCGCGGAGGTTGGCGGCGAAGACCTGGACGGCCTCGTCCTCGGCGGCCGTACGCAGCCTCAGGCGCAGATCGATGCCGAGGTGCACCAGGATGCGGGTGCGCCAGGCCCAACGCACCGTGTCGATCAGCCACTTGTCGGCCGCCCGGCCGCGGTCGCCGATCCCGAACCTGGAGGCGACGATCGCCTCGTACGACGAGGGCCCGTCCGTCGGCTCCTCGGGCTCCAGGACGAGGTCGAGGACCTCCTCCTTCTCGCCGCGCAGCATCGCGAGGACGCGGTGCGAGGGCAGCGCGGTGAACGGCTCGGCGAAGTCGAAGTAGTCGGCGAACTTGGCGCCCGCCTCCTCCTTGCCGTCCCGCACCTTGGCGGCCAGCCGCCCGCGCACCCACATGCGCTCGCGCACCTCGCCGATGAGGTCGGCGTCCTCCGAGAACCGCTCGGTCAGGATCGCCCGGGCGCCGTCCAGGGCCGCCTGCGGATCGGCCACGCCCTTGTCGGCGTCGACGAACGCGGCGGCTGCGGCGAGCGGCTCGACCGTCGGATCGACCAGCAGCCCCTCGGCGAGCGGCTCCAGGCCCGCCTCACGCGCGATCTGCGCCTTGGTGCGCCGCTTGGGCTTGTACGGCAGGTAGATGTCCTCCAGGCGCGCCTTGGTCTCGGCACCCCGGATCTGCGCCTCCAGCTCCGCGGTGAGCTTGCCCTGCTCGCGCACCGAGTCGAGGATCGCGGTGCGCCGCTCCTCCAGCTCCCGCAGATAGCGCAGCCGCTCCTCGAGCGTGCGCAGCTGCGCGTCGTCGAGCATCTCGGTCGCTTCCTTGCGGTAGCGGGCGATGAAGGGCACCGTCGAACCGCCGTCGAGCAGCTCCACGGCAGCCTTGACCTGCCGCTCCCGTACGCCGAGCTCCTCGGCGATCCTGCCTTCGATGGACCCTGCTGCCAGAGACCCGGGTGTCGTCACGATCCCGTACCGCCTTCTCACTGAGGTTGCGCCGCAATTGTGGCAGGTGGCACCGACAGTCGGGGATCAGGGCGCGGTCACGGTTCGCATGTGGCCGGTTCGGTGCTTCGATCCGCCGCGACGGCCTGAGCCACGACGGTGTGTCCCGGCGGTGCCGAGCCGGCCGCGGCCCCGGAGCGGGTCAGCGCTTGCCGATCAGATCGGCCGGGAAGCCCCCCGCCGCCATTGCGGCCCCTGCGAACGCCGCCCCCAGCTCCGTCAGCCGTGCGACCCCCGCCGCGCCCAGATGCTCGTACGGCGCCCGGTCCAGCCGGTCCGTCTCCGCCTCGATCTCCGCCCGCAGCGCGACGCCCCGCTCGGTCAGCTCGCCGTCCGCGTCCAGCAGCCCGCGTTCCCGCAGCCGCCCGACGGCCGCGTCCCAGTCCTCCTGGCTCCAACCGCGCGACTTCAGGACCCACTTGGGCCTCGTGCCCTTCCCGGTCGCGGTGTGGGTCACGACGGCCTCCAGTCCGTCCAGCTCCGCCGACACCAGGACGGCGAGGTGCCCGTCGCCCCGGTGCTCGCGCAGCAGCGTCGCGGCGTGGAAGCAGGCCAGGTGCGGCTCCTCGGGCACCGGGAGATCGGCGTGCGCCGAGTACAGCGGCCGCGCGGCACGGCTGCACGCCTCGGTGGCCCGCAGCGCGAGCCGGGCGGCCTCCGCCATCTCCTCCGACGCCACGGCCTTCTCGCCCAGCAGCCGCCGCAGGGTCGCGTCGGCGGCACGCGCGCGTGCGTCCAGCACCTGCTCCGGGGAGGCGGCCGACCACACCGCGGGGACGTGCCGGGCCACGAGCTCGTACTTGTAGTTGTAGAACGTCGCCGTCACCGTCCCCGGTCCGACCGGCCCCATCGCCGCCGCCCGCACGGCGAAGTTGACGGCCCTGGGGTGCGTGATGCCGAGAGCGCCCAGTTCCCGCTCCAGGTCGGGCGAGAAGTAGAGCGTCGCGTGCAGCGGGTTGAGGAAGCCGTGGCAGCGGCGGCCGGCGCGCGGATCGATGGTGGCAGTACTCATGCCGAGGAGGTTACCGACTGCTTGGTATGGGGTCCGAGGCGGGCACCGTATGGCAGGAAAGGTGGGGTGCTCGTCATTGCGGCCATCGGGTCGGCCCGCCAAGAATCGAAGACATGCGAACCGTTCTGGTCGTTCTCTTCGACGACGTGCAGAGCCTCGATGTCACCGGCCCGGTGGAGGTCCTCGCGGGCGCCGAACTGCACACCCCGGGCACCTACCGCATCCGTACGGCCTCCCTGGACGGCGCCCCCGTCCGCACCTCCAGCGGCCTGACGCTCGTACCGGACGAGTCCCTGGCGGACGCGTCCGACCCGCACCTGCTGCTGGTGCCGGGAGGCCGGGGAACGCGTCCTGGGTGCCGAGACCCCCGTCTGGTCGCCTGGTTGCGCGAGCACGGCCCGCGCGCGGAGCGTCTGGTCTCCGTCTGCACCGGCGCGATCCTGCTCGCGGAGGCCGGGCTGCTGGACGGCCGCCGGGCCACGACCCACTGGGCGTACTGCGACAAGCTGGCCCGCGACCACCCGGCCGTGGAGATCGACCCCGACCCCATCTATGTGCGGGACGGCAAGGTCTCCACCTCGGCCGGCGTCACCTCGGGCATCGACCTCGCGCTCGCCCTGGTCGAGGAGGACCTGGGCCGTGAGGCGGCGTTGGCCATCGCCCGTCACTTGGTCGTCTTCCTGCGCCGACCCGGGAACCAGGCGCAGTTCAGCGCCCAGCTCGCCGCCCAGACGGCTCAGCGGGAGCCCCTGCGCGAGGTCCAGCAGTGGATCACCGAACACCCGGGAGAGGACCTCAGCGTGGAGTCCCTGGCCGCCCGCGCGAGCCTGTCACCCCGCCACTTCGCCCGCGCCTTCCAGACCGAGACCGGCATGACCCCGGGCCGCTACGTCGACCGCGTCCGCCTCGAACACGCCAGGCGCCTCCTGGAGGACACCGCCGACGGCGTCGAGGAGATCTCCCGCACCTGCGGCTACGGCACCCCGGAGGCGATGCGCCGCGCCTTCGTGAAGACGCTCGGTGCGGCGCCCGCCGAGTACCGGCGCCGGTTCCGCCCCGCACCCACTCGTTGAAAGGAAGCCGATGCAGATCGCCATGGTCGTCTACGACCGCTTCACCGCCCTCGACGTCGTGGGGCCCTACGAGGCGCTGAGCCGCCTTCCGGACGTCCGCGTCGACTTCGTCGCCGAAGAGGCGGGACCCGTGCGCACCGACACCGGATTCCTCGCCGTCACGGCGGACAAGGCACTGGGCGAGGTGGAGCACCCCGACATCGTCGTCGTGGCAGGCGGACCCGGGACCTTCACCCAGATCGAGAACCGGGCCCTCCTGGACTGGCTCCGGGCCGTCGACCCGACCACCACCTGGACGACCTCGGTCTGCTCGGGCTCCCTGCTGCTCGCCGCCGCCGGGCTCCTGGAGGGCCGCCGTGCCACCTCGCACTGGCTGACTCTCGACTTCCTGAAGCAGTACGGCGCCGAGCCGACCGGCGACCGCGTCGTGACCGACGGGAAGTACCTCACCGCCGCCGGTGTCTCCTCCGGCATCGACATGGGTCTGACACTGGTCGGCAGGATCGCGGGCGACGAACACGCCCAGGCCGTCCAGCTGTTGACCGAGTACGACCCCCAACCCCCGTACGACGCCGGCTCTCCGCACAAGGCGCCCGCACATCTCGTCGAGGAGTTCCGCACGAACAGCCGGTTCACCCTGGCGTAGTCCACGTGAAGCGCGGCCGGCGGCGCTCCAGGAACGCGGCGACGCCCTCCGGGGTGTCGTCGCTGCCGCGCATCTGTTCCGTCCAGTACGTGTCCCGGTCGGTCCGCCCGTTGGCGAACTCCTTCGCCGCGGCCTGGGTGAGCTGCGAGCGGGACACCAGGATGCGGCTGAACTCGACGACGCGCTTGGCGAGTTCGCCCTCGGGCAGTACCTCGTCCACCAGCCCGGTGCGCAGCGCGCGTTCCGTGTCGATCAACTCGCCCGAGAACAGCAGGTACTTGGCGGCGGCCGGACCCACCAGGGACACCAACCGCCGTGTGGAGGACGCCGGATAGACGATCCCCAGCTTCGCCGGCGTCACCCCGAACAACGCCCCCTCCTCGGTGAACCGCAGATCGCAGGCCGCCGCCAGCTGCGATCCGCCGCCCACGCAGTGGCCCCGGATCGCGGCCAGCGTCGGCTTGGGGAAGGCGGCCAGCGCCTCCTCGGCCCGCACCGCGAGCCCCTGCGCCTCCTCCGGATTTCCTCGCAGCGTGGAGATGTCGGCCCCGGCGCAGAACGTCCCGCCCTCCCCGGCCAGCACCAGCGCCCGTACACCCGGGTCGGCCGCGAGTTCGTCGAGCAGCGGAGGCAGGGTCGCCCACATCGCGGCCGTCATGGCGTTGCGCTTGGCCGGGTGGTGGATGACGACGGTGGCGACCGAGTCGGTGACCGTGTGCAGCAGCTGGGGCTCCATGGGCCGGATGCTAGCCGCACCGCACGACGTACGATCAAGAAGGGGTTCACGGCATCGTCCTGGTCGCCGCCAAACCCGTACAACACGAATAGTTCGCGTAGTCGGCTCAAGTGGGACAAGAGCAGTCCCACAACTGACCGTGTCATACGCCAACGGTCATTAACGCTCGATACCCGCTGACTTCTGTTCAGTTCTCCGGCGGGGTGTGGGTCGTTCCCAACACTCGACGTGTGGTGACAATCGAGCGCAAGGGTGGCGACCGGACGATGGACAACCATGGGCGCGGGTCAGGCTCGCGCCCAGAGGGCGGCGCGGAGGAGCCCCACGAACCGAGGCCGCCGGATCCGCTGCCGTACGAAGGTGTCTGGCGGTTCACCGCTCCCGCCGTGGACGCCTCGGTCCCGCAGGCGCGACACGCCGTACGGGACCTGCTCCACCGCCAGGGCGTGCCGGTCTCCGACGACCTGGTCCACGGGCTGCTGCTGATCGTCTCGGAGCTGGCCACGAACGCCGTCAAACACGCGGCGCTGCTGTCGCCGATGCTCGCCGTGGAGGTCGCCGTCGGAGCCGAGTGGGTGCGGGTGTCCGTCGAGGACAACCACCCCTACCGCCCGACCGCCCTGGAGGCCGACCACGGTGGCGAGGGCGGCCGGGGGCTGCTGCTCGTCACCGAGGTCGCCCGGGAGGCGGGCGGGGTGTGCGATGTCGAGCACACCGCGAGCGGCGGCAAGGTGATCTGGGCCGCCCTGCCGCTCAAACCCGTGCGCGTGCTCTGACGGTCACCAGTCGGCGGACGGGCCGGTCAGCTCCCTGACCGCGGGGCGCGCCGCGTCCAGCACGGTCATGAACCAGGACGAGAACGTGTCCTTCCCGTGCCGCTCGGCCAGCTCGGCGGGGGTGACGTAAGCCGTCGCGCCCACCTCCTCCGGGTCCGGCCGCAGCGGGGCCTGCACCAACCCGACGAACAGGTGGTTGTACTCCTGCTCGACCAGGCCGGAGGCCGGGTCGGGGTGGTTGTAGCGGACCGTCCCCGCCTCGGCGAGCAGGGAGGGGGAGACGCCCAGCTCCTCGTACGTGCGCCGGGCCGCCGCCGCGAAGGGCGCCTCGCCGGGGTAGGGGTGGCCGCAGCAGGTGTTGGACCAGACCCCGGGGGAGTGGTACTTGCCCAGCGCGCGCTGCTGCAGCAGCAGGCGGCCGTGCTCGTCGAAGAGGAAGACGGAGAAGGCGCGGTGCAGCTGCCCCGGCGGCTGGTGGGCGGCGAGCTTCTCCGCGGTGCCGATCGTGACGCCGTCCTCGTCGACCAGTTCCAGCAAAATCGCGTCTGCGGTGCCGTTCGACGGAGTGTGCGTCGCGGTGGCAGGTGTGATCGGCATACCCATCCTTCGCCTCGGTCTTCGCGCCCCAAGTCTGCCGTACGAAACCGGCACTCCCGGCACTCCACGGCACGCCCGCATGTCCTGACAGGGGCCCAGTGGTTGATCGTGCCCTGTGCGGTCGGCGGGGAACCGTCCGGGGCGGGCTGTGAGGCTTAACGACGCAGGAGCGCGGTGGATGGCTGCATTCCGGCCATGAACCGCCCCACCTGCCTCAATGGCACAACTTCGCCTCGTGTTCCGCATGCCCGCTCGGTTCCAGCTGGAAGGTGCAGTGCTCCACGTCGAAGTGGTCGCCCAGGCACTCCTGGAGCTCGTGCAGCAGCTTCTCGTGACCGATGGCACTCAGCACGTCGGAGCGCACGACCACGTGCGCGGACAGCACCGGCAGACCGGAGGTGATCGTCCAGGCGTGCAGGTCGTGCACGTCCTGGACGCCGTCGAGGGCCAGGATGTGGGCCCGTACGTCCGCCATCTCGACGTTCCTCGGGGCCGACTCCAGCAGCACGTCCAGGGTCTCGCGGAGCAGCTTCCAGGTGCGCGGCACGATCATCAGGCCGATCACCAGCGAGGCGATCGGGTCGGCCGCCTGCCAGCCCGTGGCGAGGATCACCAGCGCGGAGACGATCACCGCGAGCGAGCCGAGCGCGTCCGCCGCCACCTCCAGGAAGGCCCCGCGCACGTTCAGGCTCTCCCGCTGACCGCGCACCAGCAGCGTCAGCGAGACCATGTTCGCGACCAGACCGATCCCACCGAACACGATGGTCAGCCCGCCCTCGGTGTCGGTCGGCGTGACGAACCGCTGGATCGCCTCGTACAGGACGTATCCGCCGACCCCGAGCAGCAGCAGACAGTTGGCCAGCGCGGCGAGGATCTCGGCGCGGGCGTACCCGAAGGTGCGGTTGCCGGTCGCGGGGCGGTTGGCGAAGTGGATGGCGAACAGCGCCATGCCCAGCCCGAGCGCGTCCGTCGCCATGTGGGCCGCGTCCGCGATCAGCGCGAGCGAGTCCGCCAGCAGACCGCCGACGATCTCGACCACCATGACGCCGAGCGTGATCGACAGTGCCACGCGCAGTCTGCCGCGGTACGCCGCTGCCGCCGTGCCGGTGGGCGGAGCGTGCGAGTGCCCGTGTCCGTGATCGTGTCCAGCACCCATGCCGGCCGCCCTCCTGTGTTCCGCCCGGGATCACAGTGAACTACGGGTGGGGGGCATGTGGCAACGCGGCACTGAACACCGTTGTCATATGCTCTGACCTGCGTAAACAAACAGCAGGTCAGGGCATCCTAACTTCACTTCCCGTGGTGCAGCAGCCACCCTTGCCAGGCCGACTCCACCATCTCCCGCACCCCGCGCCGGGCGGTCCAGCCGAGCTCCTCGGCGGCCCGTGCGGCGGAGGCCACCGACAGTGGCGCATCGCCGGCCCGGCGGCCCTCGACGACCGGCGTGCGACGGTCCCCGGTCACCTCGCCGACGATCGTGATCAGTTCCCGTACGGGGACGCCCTCGCCCCGCCCGATGTTGACCGTCAGATCGCCGCCCGCGCCCGCGTTCAGCCTGCGTGCCGCCGCCAGATGTGCCTCCGCGAGGTCGGCGACATGGATGTAGTCGCGGATGCAGGTGCCGTCCGGCGTCGGATAGTCGTCGCCGAAGATCCGCGGGGCCTCGTCACGGGTGAGCCGGTCGAAGACCATCGGGACGATGTTGAAGACGCCGGTGTCCGCCAGCTCCGGCGCCGCCGCGCCCGCCACGTTGAAGTAGCGCAGGCACACCGTCGAGATGCCGTGCGCCTTGCCGGCCGCCCGCACGAGCCACTCGCCGACGAGTTTGGTCTCGCCGTACGGGTTCACCGGCGCGCACGCGGTGGCCTCGGTGATCAGGTCCACGTCCGGGTTGCCGTACACGGCCGCCGACGAGGAGAAGAGGAACTTCCCGATCCCGGCCTCCGCCACCGCCTCCAGCAGCGTCGCCAGCCCGCCGACGTTCTCCCGGTAGTAACGCGTGGGCTGCGCCACGGACTCCGCGACCTGCTTGCGCGCGGCGAGATGGACGACGCCCGTCACCTCGTGCTCGGCGAACACCCGCTTCAGCAGGCCGCCGTCGAGCGACGAGCCCTCGACGAGCGGAACGTCCGCCGGCAGTCGCGCGGGGAAGCCGGCCGAGAGGTCGTCCAGTGCCACGACCCGCTCCCCGGCGTCCGTCATGGCCCGCGCCACATGGGCCCCGATGTATCCCGCTCCGCCTGTGATCAGCCATGTCATGGACGCCCACCCTATGTCGACGCCACGCGGCGATCCCCAATGTCCCGGATGCCTGATCTGGGCGGCGCGGTTTGTGGCCGGGACCCCGCATCACCGATGATGATCGCGGCAAAGGCCAGTGGAGACAGCGTTGATCGGCTCATGAACGGGCGGTGAACGGTGCTCTCCGGGCATCCGATAGCCTCTGCCGACATGCCGCCCGCCTGGTGCAGCCAAGGGGCGCCCCCATCGCGCACATGACCGGCGTCCACGCGTCGGCACCCAGGGAGTGAGTTCGGTTGTCGACCGCCATCCTCACCGGTCAGCCGGTCCCCGGATCGTCGATCGAGGGCGATCTGCGGTCCCTCGGCTTCGACGTACGGATCGCCGCCGACGCCGCCGACGCCGAGCGGCTGGTCGCCGAGGCGCCCTGTGACGTTCGGGTCGCCCTGGTCGACGCCCGCTTCGTCGGTCACGTGCACGCGCTGCGGCTCGGTGTGACCGACCCCCGCTTCGCGCTCGCCGCGATTCCCGGCGCCGTCACCGCGCAGCCCGGCGGCCGGGCGGCGATCACCCGCGCGCTGGCCCGCGAGAACTCCACCGGCGGCGGTACGGCGGTCGCCGTCGACAGCCTCCCCGACCGCGTCGTCACCGCCCTCGACGACGACGGCGCCGACGTCCACCGTCCCGAGCTCGGCAGCCTGGTCGCCGCCGTCCCGGCCGACCCGCAGGCCCGCAACGAGGCACGGCAGGCCGTCGCGAACGTCGACGACGAGGCCATACGCCTCAAGTCCGCGGTGAAGTCCCGCGACGGCTTCTTCACCACGTTCTTCATCAGCCCCTACTCCCGCTACATCGCCCGCTGGTGCGCCCGCCGCGGCCTGACCCCCAACCAGGTCACCACCGCCTCGCTGCTCACCGCCCTCATCGCGGCGGGCTGCGCGGCCACCGGCACGCGGATCGGCTTCGTCGCGGCCGGCGTGCTGCTCCTCGCGTCCTTCGTACTGGACTGCACCGACGGCCAGTTGGCCCGCTACTCCCTGCAGTACTCCACGCTCGGCGCCTGGCTCGACGCGACCTTCGACCGCGCCAAGGAGTACGCCTACTACGCGGGGTTGGCGCTGGGAGCGGCCCGAGGCGGCGACGACGTATGGGCGTTGGCCCTCGGCGCGATGATCCTGCAGACCTGCCGGCACGTCGTCGACTTCTCCTTCAACGAGGCCAACCACGACGCGACCGCCAACACCAGCCCCACGGCGGCCCTTTCGGGCAAGCTGGACAGCGTCGGCTGGACTGTCTGGGTACGGCGGATGATCGTGCTGCCGATCGGTGAGCGGTGGGCGATGATCGCCGTTCTCACGGCGGTGACGACGCCTCGTATCACCTTCTCCGTGCTCCTCATCGGCTGTGCGTTCGCGGCGACTTACACGACCGCGGGGCGCGTGCTGCGCTCGCTGACGCGGAAGGCGCGGCGCACGGACCGGGCGGCGCAGGCGCTGTCGGATCTCGCGGACAACGGCCCGCTCGCCTCCTTCCTGGGCCGTGTGGCCCCCAGGCAGCTCGGCGGTCCGTTCCCGATCGCGCTCGCGGGCACGGTCGTTCTCGCCGTGTCCCTGTTCTCCGGCGTGACCTGGGCCCCCGTGGCGGGTGCCTTGGTGTACGCGAACACCGCAGGTCAGGCCCTGCGCCGCCCACTGAAGGGCGCTCTCGACTGGCTGGTCCCGCCCCTCTTCCGCGCCGCCGAATACGGCACCGTCCTGGTACTGGCGGCCACAGCGGACGTGAACGGAGCCCTTCCTGCGGCTTTCGGCCTGGTGGCGGCCGTCGCCTACCATCACTACGACACGGTGTACCGCATCCGCGGCAACGCCGGAGCGCCCCCGGCCTGGCTGGTGCGCGCCATCGGGGGGCACGAAGGACGGACGCTGCTCGTCACCGTCCTGGCCGCCGCGCTCACCGCTTCGCAGTTCAAGGTCGCGCTCACGGTCCTCGCCGTGGCCGTCGCCCTGGTGGTGCTCGTCGAGAGCATCCGCTTCTGGGTGTCCTCCGGGGCCCCCGCCGTACACGACGAAGGAGAACCCGCATGATCGGCCTCGTGCTGGCGGCCGGCGCCGGACGGCGTCTGCGCCCCTACACCGACAGCCTTCCCAAGGCGCTGGTGCCGGTGGGGCCCGCGGGCATAGAGGACTCGATCACGGTGCTCGACCTGACCCTCGGCAACTTCGCCGAGATCGGGCTGACCGAGGTCGCGATCATCGTCGGCTACCGCAAGGAGGCCGTGTACGAGCGCAAGGCCGCCCTGGAGCAGAAGTACGGCCTCGAGCTCACCCTCATCGACAACGACAAGGCCGAGGAGTGGAACAACGCCTACTCCCTGTGGTGCGGCCGTGACGCCCTCAAGGACGGCGTGATCCTCGCCAACGGCGACACCGTGCACCCGGTCTCCGTCGAGAAGACGCTGCTCGCCGCGCGTGGCGAGGGCAGGCGGATCATCCTGGCCCTGGACACGGTGAAGAACCTCGCCGACGAGGAGATGAAGGTCGTCGTCGACCCCGAGCGGGGCATGACGAAGATCACCAAGCTGATGGACCCCGCCGAGGCGACCGGCGAGTACATCGGCGTGACGCTGATCGAGGGCGACGCCGCCCCCGAACTGGCCGACGCTCTGAAGACGGTCTGGGAGACCGACCCGCAGCAGTTCTACGAGCACGGGTACCAGGAGCTCGTGAACCGCGGCTTCCGTATCGACGTGGCGCCGATCGGTGACGTCGACTGGGTCGAGATCGACAACCACGACGATCTCGCCCGGGGACGGGAGATCGCATGCCAGTACTGACCCGGCTGATTCCCTCGCCGCTCGTCGTGGACATCCGCCCGGGTGCCCTCGACGACCTCGCGGGTGTGCTCGCCGACGAGCGCATCTCGACCTCGGGCCGGCTCGCCGTCGCCGTCAGCGGCGGCTCCGGCGCCCGGCTGCGGGCGCGGCTGGAACCGACGCTGCCCGGCGCCACCTGGTACGAGGTCGGCGGCGGCACCCTCGACGACGCCGTACGGCTGGCCGGCGACATAAAGGCCGGCCACTACGACGCGGTCGTGGGCCTCGGCGGAGGCAAGATCATCGACTGTGCCAAGTTCGCCGCGGCGCGCGTCGGCCTGCCCCTGGTCGCCGTACCGACGAACCTCGCGCACGACGGCCTGTGCTCGCCGGTCGCCACCCTCGACAACGATGCGGGCCGCGGCTCGTACGGCGTGCCGAACCCGATCGCCGTCGTCATCGACCTGGACGTCATCCGTGAGGCACCGGCGCGGTTCGTGCGGGCGGGCATCGGCGACGCGATCTCCAACATCAACTCGATCGCGGACTGGGAGCTCTCCAACCGCGTCACCGGCGAGAAGATCGACGGTCTCGCCTCCGCCATGGCCCGTCAGGCGGGCGAGGCGGTGCTGCGGCACCCGGGTGGCATCGGGGACAACGACTTCCTCCAGGTGCTCGCCGAGGCGCTGGTCCTCACCGGCGTCGCGATGTCGATCTCCGGCGACTCGCGTCCCGCCTCGGGCTCCTGCCACGAGATCAACCACGCCTTCGACCTGCTCTACCCCAAGCGCGCCGCGAGCCACGGCGAGCAGTGCGGCCTGGGCGCGGCCTTCGCGATGTACCTGCGCGGCGCCCACGAGGAGTCGGCCTACATGGCCGAGGTGCTGCGCAGGCACGGGCTTCCGGTGCTGCCGGAGGAGATCGGCTTCACGGTGGACGAGTTCGTCCGCGCCGTGGAGTTCGCCCCGGAGACCCGGCCCGGCCGCTACACGATCCTCGAACACCTCGACCTCAAGCCCAACCAGATCAAGGACATCTACGCCGACTATGTCAAGGCCATCGGTAGCTGAACTCCGTCCGGTCGTCCACCCCGCGGGGGTGAAGGACCGGCGCAGCGGTGAGCACTGGATGGGACGCCTCTACATGCGTGAGGTGTCCCTGCGGGTCGACCGCTACCTGGTGAACACCAGGGTCACGCCCAACCAGCTCACGTACCTGATGACCGTCTTCGGTGTGCTCGCGGCCCCGGCACTGCTCGTGCCGGGCATCCCGGGCGCCGTGCTCGGCGTGGTCTGCGTCCAGATGTACCTGCTGCTGGACTGCGTCGACGGCGAGATCGCGCGCTGGAAGAAGCAGTACTCGCTCAACGGCGTCTACCTCGACCGGGTCGGTGCCTACCTCACCGACGCCGCCGTCCTCGTCGGCTTCGGGCTGCGCGCCGCCGACCTGTGGGGCAGCGGTCGTATCGACTGGCTGTGGGCCTTCCTCGGCACCCTCGCCGCGCTCGGCGCGATCCTGATCAAGGCCGAGACCGACCTGGTCGGCGTCGCCCGGCACCAGGCCGGGAAGCCCCCGGTGCAGGAGGCCGCCGCCGAGATGCGCTCCTCCGGCATGGCGCTGGCCCGCAAGGCCGCCGCGATGCTCAAGTTCCACCGGCTGATCCTCGGCATCGAGGCGTCCCTGCTGATCCTGGTCCTGGCGATAGCGGACCAGGCCCGCGGCGACCTGTTCTTCTCCCGGCTCGGCGTCGCCGTACTGGCCGGCATCGCTCTGCTGCAGACCCTGCTCCACCTCGTGTCCATCCTCGCCTCCAGCAGGCTGAAGTGAGGGGCATGAAGGTCGGCGCGGTGATCATCACCATGGGCAACCGCCCCGACGAGCTCCGCGCCCTGCTCGACTCGGTCGCCAAGCAGGACGGCGACCATGTCGAAGTGGTCGTGGTCGGCAACGGCTCGCCCGTCCCGGACGTCCCCGAGGGTGTCCGGACGATCGAGCTGCCCGAGAACCTCGGCATCCCCGGCGGCCGCAACGTCGGCACGGAGGCCTTCGGCCCCAGTGGTCGTGACGTCGACATCTTGATGTTCCTCGACGACGACGGCCTCCTCGCGGGCCACGACACCGCCGAGCTGTGCCGCCAGGCCTTCGCGGCCGACCCCGAGCTCGGCATCATCAGCTTCCGCATCGCCGACCCCGACACGGGCGTCACCCAGCGCCGGCACGTCCCGCGCCTGCGCGCCGCCGATCCGATGCGCTCCTCCCGGGTCACCACCTTCCTCGGCGGCGCCAACGCCGTACGCACCCAGGTCTTCGCCGAGGTCGGCGGCCTGCCGGACGAGTTCTTCTACGCCCACGAGGAAACCGACCTGGCATGGCGGGCCCTCGACGCGGGCTGGATGATCGACTACCGATCCGACATGGTGCTGTTCCACCCGACCACCGCGCCCTCGCGGCACGCGGTCTACCACCGCATGGTCGCCCGCAACCGCGTCTGGCTGGCCCGCCGCAACCTCCCCGCGCTCCTCGTCCCGGTCTACCTCGGGGTATGGATGCTGCTCACCCTCCTCCGCCGCCCCTCCCGGCCCGCCCTGAAGGCGTGGTTCGGCGGTTTCCGGGAAGGCTGGACCACTCCGTGCGGGCCCCGCAGGCCCATGAGGTGGCGTACGGTGTGGCGGCTGACCCGACTGGGCCGACCCCCTGTGATCTGACAAGCTCGTTCCTGTGAGCAACAGGCCCCACCAGGGCCCCAGGTTCATGCGATGCCCGCACAGGCTGCGCATCTCGAAGACGAAGGTTTCCACCAGTGAGTGAGACAACACACGACGGCGGGGTCGCGCTGAGCGCGGCCGTGTCGCCCGACGAGGGCATGACGGTGGCGCAGCTCGCCATCAAGTACGGGCTGACCGTCAGCGGCGCCCGGCCCTCCCTCGTCGAGTACGTCCGCCAGCTCTGGGACCGGCGTCACTTCATCCTCGCCTTCTCACAGGCGAAGCTGACGGCTCAGTACAGCCAGGCCAAGCTCGGCCAGCTGTGGCAGGTGGCCACGCCGTTGCTGAACGCCGGTGTGTACTACTTCATCTTCGGTGTCATCCTGCACGCCAGCCGGGGCATGTCGCAGGACGTCTACATCCCGTTCCTGGTCACGGGCGTGTTCGTGTTCACCTTCACACAGAGCTCGATCATGACGGGCGTGCGCGCGATCTCCGGCAACCTCGGCCTGGTGCGCGCCCTGCACTTCCCGCGCGCCTCGCTGCCCATCTCCTTCGCGCTGCAGCAGCTCCAGCAGCTGCTCTTCTCGATGATCGTGCTGTTCATCATCGTGATCGGCTTCGGCAGCTATCCCGGCCTGTCCTGGCTGCTGATCCTGCCGATCCTCGCGCTGCAGTTCCTCTTCAACACCGGGCTCGCGCTGGTCGTGGCCCGGATGGGCGCCAAGACACCGGACCTCGCCCAGCTGATGCCGTTCATCCTGCGCACCTGGATGTACATGTCCGGCGTCATGTTCTCGATCAACCACATGCTGGCCGGCCGCTCCGAGACGTTCATCCGCGTGATGCAGGTGAACCCGGCGGCCATCTTCATGGACCTGATGCGCTTCGCGCTCATCGACGGCTACGGCGCCTCGAACCTGCCCCCGCACGTGTGGGCCCTCGCACTGTTCTGGTCCGTCGTCGTCTTCGTCGGTGGCTTCGTGTACTTCTGGAAGGCAGAGGAGCGGTACGGCCGTGGCTGAGCTGAACCCCGGGGAGCTGATCCCCACCGTCATCGCCGACGAGCTGCACATCGTCTACCGCGTGCACGGCGCGAAGACCGGCAAGGGCAGCGCCACCGCCGCCCTCAGCCGCATCGTCAAACGCGGCGAGGAGCGTGGGGTGCGCAAGGTGCACGCCGTCAAGGGCGTCTCCTTCGTCGCCTATCGCGGCGAGGCCGTCGGCCTGATCGGCTCCAACGGCTCCGGCAAGTCGACCCTGCTGCGTGCCATCGCCGGTCTGCTGCCCGCCGAGAGCGGCAAGGTCTACACCAACGGCCAGCCCTCCCTCCTGGGCGTGAACGCTGCCCTGATGAACGATCTGACGGGCGAGCGGAACGTCATCCTGGGCGGACTCGCCATGGGTATGTCCCGCGAGCAGGTCAGGGAGCGCTACCAGTCGATCGTCGACTTCTCCGGCATCAACGAGAAGGGCGACTTCATCACCCTGCCGATGCGCACCTACTCCTCGGGCATGGCGGCCCGGCTGCGGTTCTCCATCGCCGCCGCCAAGGACCATGACGTCCTGATGATCGACGAGGCCCTCGCCACCGGTGACCGCAAGTTCCAGAAGCGCTCCGAGGAACGCATCCGGGAGCTGCGCAAGGAGGCCGGCACGGTGTTTCTCGTCAGTCACAACAACAAGTCGATCCGTGACACCTGCGATCGCGTCCTGTGGCTGGAACGCGGCGAGCTCCGCATGGACGGGCCTACCGAAGAGGTCCTCAAGGAGTACGAGAAGTTCACGGGCAAGTAGTCCACCCGGGCCTGGACGCACAGGCCAGGACGCTTGGCAGGGCCCCGCCGCAACCTTCGCGGCGGGGCCCCGCGTCTGCAAAGGAAACGTCAACTCGGTTTGGGCCAAGGAATCTTGACGCCAATCGGTGTGTTGTTGTGATGTGCAGGACACCCCAGCGATCCTCGCTGCGTTGTACAACGTAAGCTGTACCGGTCCCGAAACGCGGCAAGTGGGGCGATAATACGCGACACCCTCAACCGGGACAGCCGCGCGGACGGCAGGGCGGCGTGTCCGAAATAGTGTGTATTAGGTCTGCGGTGTAGAACGGGAGATGTGACGGCAATGGCTACGGAAACTCCCCAGCTCCACGCAGCATGTGCCGTCCCCGCGCCGGGTAGCGAACGGTGACGGGAACCGGCACGTCGCGCGCCGGTGATCCGGGGCGTGGCACGCTCGACAAGGCCGCGGGCGAGAACTTCCCCGTGGCACCTTTCTTCCTGCCCAAAGCCTGGCGCGACGACCTCATGGCGGTGTACGGATTCGCCCGCCTCGTCGACGACATCGGTGACGGCGACCTCGCCCCCGGCGGCGCGGACGCCCGTCTCCTCGGTGTGTCGCCCGCGGACGCCGAGGACCGCCTGCTGCTCCTGGACGCCTTCGAGGCCGACCTGAACCGGGTCTTCTCCGGAGAGCCCCGCCACCCCCTGCTGCGCCGCCTCCGGCCGACGGTCCGCCGCCGCTCGCTCACCCCCGAGCCGTTCCTCGGTCTGATCGCCGCCAACCGCCAGGACCAGTTGGTCGGCCGCTACGAGACCTACGACGACCTGCTCGCCTACTGCGAACTCTCGGCCAACCCCGTCGGCCGTCTGGTGCTGTCCGTCACCGGCACCTCGACCCCCGAGCGCATCCGCCTCTCGGACGCGATCTGCACGGCACTCCAGATCGTCGAACACCTGCAGGACGTCGCCGAGGATCTCGGCCGCGACCGTATCTATCTGCCCGCCGAGGACATGAAACAGTTTCATGTTCAACAGGCGGATCTCGCCATGCCCACCGCGGGCGCATCGGTGCGCGCACTGGTTGCATACGAAGCAGAACGCGCCCGCTCTCTCCTGAATGAAGGCGCCCCCCTGGTGGGTAGCGTCCACGGCAGGTTGAAGCTGCTGCTCGCGGGGTTCGTGGCGGGGGGAAGGGCGGCGATCCGAGCGATCGCCGCCGCCGAATACGACGTACTTCCCGGCCCGCCCAAGCCCGGCAAGGTGCAGTTGCTGCGCGAGGTGGGCGTGACTCTGCGAGGAGAGGGGTGATCCGGACCGTGGAGGCCGAACCACACGTGTCCGCACCGGTACTCGCCGCCTACAGCTACTGTGAGGCCGTCACCGGACAGCAGGCGCGCAACTTCGCCTACGGCATCAGGCTGCTGCCGACGCCCAAGCGCAGGGCGATGTCGGCGTTGTACGCGTTCTCCCGACGCGTCGACGACATCGGCGACGGCGCGCTGGCGGACGACGTCAAGGCGGCGAGACTCCAGGACACCAGGTCGTTGCTGGCCCGGGTGCGTGAGGGCGCCGTCGCCGAGGATGACATCGACCCCGTCGCGGTCGCCCTCGCCCATGCCGCGGAGACCTTCCCGATCCCGCTCGGCGGCCTGGACGAGCTGATCGACGGCGTGCTGATGGACGTCCGGGGCGAGACCTACGAGACCTGGGACGACCTGAAGGTCTACTGCCGCTGTGTCGCGGGCGCCATCGGACGGCTCTCGCTCGGCGTGTTCGGTACGGAACCGGGAGCGCGCGGCGCCGAGCGTGCATCCGAGTACGCGGACACCCTCGGGCTCGCGCTGCAACTCACCAACATCCTCAGAGACGTCCGCGAGGACGCCCAGGGCGGCCGGACCTATCTTCCCTCCGACGACCTCGCGAAATTCGGGTGCGCGGCCGGGTTCAACGGCCCGACCCCACCGGAGGGTTCCGACTTCGCGGGCCTCGTGCACTTCGAAGTGCGACGGGCCCGCACCCTTTTCGCCGAGGGCTACCGGCTGCTTCCCATGCTCGACCGGCGCAGCGGCGCCTGTGTCGCCGCCATGGCCGGCATCTACCGCCGGCTGCTCGACCGTATCGAGCGCGACCCGGAGGCCGTGCTGCGCGGCCGGGTCTCGCTGCCCGGGCGGGAGAAGGCGTACGTCGCCGTGCGCGGGCTGTCCGGCCTGGACACCCGGCATGTGACGCGCAGGACCGTCAGGAGGCGCGCCTGATGGACAAAACGGTCCAAGGTGATTCCGGCGGAGAAAAGCGGCACGCAACCCTCCGGACGGGGACGGCGTCCCTGACTGCAACGGCCGACCGTGCACAGCTCAAGCACGGCGGTCACGCAGGGGAGGGCGCACCATGAGCGACGGCACGCAGTCCGAGGGACCGGACGCCGGCATCCCGGGACGACCCGGGCGGGACGCCGTCGTGATCGGCGGCGGGCTCGCCGGCATCACCGCCGCGCTCGCGCTCGCCGACGCGGGCGTCCGCGTCACCCTGATCGAGGGCAGGCCGAGACTGGGTGGCCTGGCCTTCTCCTTCCAGCGCGGCGAACTGACCGTCGACAACGGACAGCACGTGTACCTGCGCTGCTGCACCGCCTACCGCTGGTTCCTCGACCGTATCGAGGGAACGGCGCTGGCGCCGCTGCAGGATCGTCTCGACGTGCCCGTACTCGACGTCGACAAGCCCGAGGGACGGCGGCTCGGCAGGCTGCGGCGCGACGCGCTGCCGGTACCCCTGCATCTGGGGCGCAGCCTCGCCACGTATCCGCATCTCTCGCTCGCCGAGCGGGCCAGGGTGGGCCGGGCCGCGCTCGCGCTCAAGGGGCTCGACCTCGCCGATCCGAACCTGGACGCCCAGGACTTCGGCAGCTGGCTGACCGCGCACGGTCAGTCGGCGCGTGCCGTCGAAGCCCTGTGGGACCTGGTCGGGGTCGCCACCCTCAACGCGGTCGCGGGCGACGCCTCGCTGGGGCTCGCCGCGATGGTGTTCAAGACCGGTCTGCTGTCCGACCCGGGCGCGGCCGACATCGGATGGGCGCGCGTCCCGCTGGGTGAACTGCATGACCGGCTCGCCCGCAAGGCGCTCGACTCCGCGGGCGTCCGTACCGAGGTCCGTACACGCGTCACCTCCCTCTCTACTGACGAGAACGGGCTTTGGAGCGTTCAGGTTCCCGGGGAGCGGCTGGAGGCGGACGCGGTGGTCCTCGCCGTACCCCAGCGCGAGGCCCATGACCTGCTGCCTCAGGGCGCTCTCGACGCCCCCGAAAATCTTCTGGAGATCGGTACCGAGCCGATCCTCAACGTGCATGTCGTCTACGACCGGAAGGTGCTGAACCGGCCGTTCTTCGCGGCCCTCGGCACCCCGGTCCAGTGGGTCTTCGACCGCACCGACGCCTCCGGCCTGCGCGAGGGCCAGTACCTCGCGCTGTCCCAGTCGGCGGCTCGGGACGAGATCGACGAGCCCGTCGCGGCGCTGCGCGAGCGCTATCTGCCCGAGCTGGAGCGGCTGCTGCCCGGTACGCGCGGTGCCGAGGTGAAGGACTTCTTCGTGACCAGGGAGCGCACGGCGACGTTCGCCCCCACCCCCGGCGTCGGACGGCTGCGGCCCGGCGCCCGTACCAAGGCCCCCGGCCTCTACCTGGCCGGAGCGTGGACCGCCACAGGGTGGCCCGCGACCATGGAGAGTGCGGTCCGCAGTGGTGTGAGTGCGGCGGACGCCGCCCTCGCCGCCCTGGGCCGGCCCCGCCCGAGTCATCTCTTCGAGTTCGAGGAGGCGGCGTGATGCTCGATCAGCATGCGGCAGGTCCCCGCACCCCCGGTACCGCAGAAAAAGGAGAAACTGTGCCCACTGTGCCCCCGGCCGAGGCGGCCGCTGAGAGGACCGCGGTGGACGTGACCGCGCTCCTGGAGCGCGGCCGGACCCTTGCCACACCGGTACTGCGGGCGGCCATCGACCGCCTGGCCCCTCCCATGGACACCGTTTCCGCCTACCACTTCGGCTGGATCGACGCCGACGGCAACCCCGCCGACGGCGACGGCGGCAAGGCCGTACGCCCCGCCCTCGCCGTGCTCTCCGCCGAGGTCACCGGCGCCGCACCCGAGGTCGGCATCCCGGGTGCCGTGGCCGTCGAACTCGTCCACAACTTCTCCCTCCTGCACGACGACCTGATGGACGGCGACGAACAGCGCCGCCACCGTGACACCGTCTGGAAGGTGCACGGCCCCGCCCAGGCGATCCTCGTCGGCGACGCCCTCTTCGCCCTCGCCAACGAGGTCCTGCTGGAGCTCGGCACGGTCGAGGCCGGCCGCGCCACCCGACGCCTCACCACCGCCACCCGCGCCCTCATCGACGGCCAGGCCCAGGACATCTCCTACGAGCACCGCGACCGCGTCAGCGTCGAGGAGTGCCTGGAGATGGAGGGCAACAAGACCGGCGCCCTGCTCGCCTGCGCCAGCTCCATCGGCGCCGTGCTCGGCGGCGCCGACGACCGCACCGCCGACACCCTGGAGAAGTACGGCTACCACCTGGGCCTCGCCTTCCAGGCCGTCGACGACCTGCTCGGCATCTGGGGTGACCCGGTCTCCACCGGCAAGCAGACCTGGAGCGACCTGCGCCAGCGCAAGAAGTCCCTGCCGGTCGTGGCCGCGCTCGCGGCCGGCGGCGCCGCCTCCGAGCGGCTCGGCGAGCTCCTCGCCGCCGACGCCAAGAGCAGCGACTTCGAGAACTTCTCCGAGGAGGAGTTCGCGGCCCGCGCAGCCCTCATCGAGAAGGCCGGCGGCCGCGAATGGACCACCGAAGAGGCGCGTCGTCAGCACACCGTCGCCATCGAAGCCCTGGACGCCATCGACATGCCCGACCGGGTGCGGGACCGGTTCGCGGCGCTCGCCGACTTCGTCGTCGTACGAAAGAGATGATCACTATCGGTCGAATAGCCCTCGCGTAGTCGCCGGCCGGTGTCGCGGGAACACGAGCACCGGCCGACGGCGGACCCACAGCAGCACGATGTGAACGACTGCACGAAGGGGAAGCCATGACAGCGACGACCGACGGAAGCACCGGGGCGGCCCTGCCGCCTCGAGCTGCCGCGGCCAGCGAAACCGACAGCACGAGCCCCGTGGCGGCGGGGGTGCACGACGTCGCCGTACGGGCGGTACAACGCTCCACCGACTTCCTGCTGTCCCGGCAGGACGCCGAGGGCTGGTGGAAGGGCGACCTCGAGACCAATGTGACCATGGACGCCGAGGATCTCCTCCTACGGCAGTTCCTGGGCATCCTCGACGAGTCCACCGCGGACGCCGCCGCCCTGTTCATCCGCGGCGAGCAGCGCGAGGACGGCACCTGGGCCACGTTCTACGGCGGACCGGGCGAACTCTCCACCACCATCGAGGCGTACGTCGCCCTGCGCCTGGCCGGCGACGAGCCCGACGACCCCCATATGGCGAAGGCGGCCGCCTGGGTCCGTGAGCAGGGCGGTATCGCCGCGGCCCGTGTCTTCACCCGGATCTGGCTCGCGCTGTTCGGCTGGTGGAAGTGGGAGGACCTGCCCGAACTTCCGCCGGAGCTCATCTACTTCCCCCAGTGGATGCCCCTCAACATCTACGACTTCGGGTGCTGGGCCCGGCAGACGATCGTGCCGCTGACGGTCGTCTCCGCGAAGCGCCCGGTGCGGCCTGCGCCCTTCCCGCTCGACGAGCTGCACACCGATCCGAACCGTCCGAACCCGCCCAAGCCCCTTGCTCCGGCGGCGAGTTGGGACGGCGTCTTCCAGCGGCTGGACAAGGCGCTGCACCAGGTGCGCAAGGTCGTACCGCGCAGACTGCGCAAGGCGGCCATGAACTCCGCCGCCCGCTGGATCATCGAGCGGCAGGAGAACGACGGCTGCTGGGGCGGCATCCAGCCGCCGGCCGTGTACTCGGTGATCGCGCTGTATCTGCTGGGCTACGACCTCGAACACCCGGTGATGCGCGAGGGGTTGGCCTCGCTGGACCGTTTCGCCGTGTGGCGCGAGGACGGGGCGCGGATGATCGAGGCCTGTCAGTCGCCGGTGTGGGACACCTGCCTCGCGACCATCGCGCTCGTCGACGCGGGCGTGCCCGCCGACCACCCGCAAGTGGTCAAGGCGGCCGACTGGATGCTCGGCGAGGAGATCGTGCGGCCCGGTGACTGGGCGGTCAAGCGACCCCAACTCCCGCCCGGAGGCTGGGCGTTCGAGTTCCACAACGACAACTACCCCGACATCGACGACACCGCCGAGGTCGTCCTCGCTCTGCGTCGCGTCCGGCACCACGACCCCGAGCGGGTGGAGAGGGCGATCGGACGCGGGGTGCGCTGGAACCTCGGTATGCAGTCGAAGAACGGCGGATGGGGTGCCTTCGACGTCGACAACACCAGCGCGTTCCCCAACCGGCTGCCGTTCTGCGACTTCGGCGAGGTCATCGACCCGCCGTCGGCGGATGTGACGGCGCACGTGGTGGAGATGCTCGCGGTCGAGGGGCTCTCGCACGACCCGCGCACCCGGCGCGGCATCGAGTGGCTGCTCGCCGAACAGGAGCCGGACGGCTCGTGGTTCGGGCGCTGGGGCGTCAACTACGTCTACGGCACCGGGTCCGTCGTACCGGCCCTCGTCGCCGCCGGATTCCCCGGCTCGCATCCGGCGATTCGGCGGGCCGTGGCCTGGCTGGAATCGGTGCAGAACGACGACGGCGGCTGGGGCGAGGACCTGCGCTCCTACCAGCGCGCGAAGGAGTGGAGCGGCAAGGGCGCGTCCACCGCCTCGCAGACCGCCTGGGCGCTGATGGCCCTGTTGGCGGCCGGGGAGAAGGACTCCAAGGCCGTCGAACGCGGGGTCGAGTGGCTCGCGGCCACCCAGCGCGAGGACGGCTCGTGGGACGAGCCGTACTTCACCGGGACCGGCTTCCCCTGGGACTTCTCCATCAACTACCACCTCTACCGGCAGGTCTTCCCGCTGACCGCGCTCGGCCGGTACGTCAACGGCGAGCCCTTCGCCGAGGTCAAGGGGGGCTGATGAACACCCAGCCCGCTCCGGCCCCGCTGCTGATCGCCTGCGCGCTCGGCATCGAGAGCTTCGCCCTGCGCACGAGCGACCGCGGCGGCGCGGGCGGGCCGGTCACCGTTGTGCGGACGGGCATGGGACCCGAGGCGGCCGATGTGTCGACCGCCCGGATGCTGGCCCGGCCGGAACTCGCGGATGCCGCCGTCCTGGCCACCGGCTTCTGCGCCGGACTCGCCCCCGGGATGCACCCCGGCGACCTCGTCGTCGCCGAGGAGACCAGGGACCCGCGCGGGACCGTCCCGTGCGTAGGCACTGAACTGCTCGTCAAGGAACTCGTGCGGGCCGTGCCCGGCCGCACCGTCCACACCGGCCCCCTCACCGGCTCCGATCACGTCGTACGCGGTCAGGAACGGTCGGATCTGCTCGCGACCGGCGCAATCGCGGTCGACATGGAATCAGCTGCGACGCTCCTGAGCGCCGTGCGCACCGGTGAGCGCCCCGTTGCGGCCGTACGGGTGGTCGTGGACGCTCCTGAACATGAACTCGTCCGGATCAGCACGGTGCGCGGTGGAATATCAGCCTTCCGCGTCCTTCGTTCCGTACTTCCGGCTTTCTTCGAATGGCACCGTTCTTTGCTGCTCCCCAGGAGGTGAGCCAGATGGCCATGCCGCTGCGTCAGTCCATCAAGGTCGCTACTTACTTGGCCGAACAGAAGCTCCGCAAGCGGGACAAGTTCCCGATCATCGTGGAGCTGGAACCTCTCTTCGCGTGCAACCTGAAGTGCGAGGGCTGTGGCAAGATCCAGCATCCGGCGGGCGTGCTCAAGCAGCGCATGCCGGTCGCGCAGGCCGTCGGGGCGGTGCTGGAGTCCGGTGCGCCGATGGTGTCCATCGCCGGCGGTGAGCCGCTGATGCACCCTCAGATCGACGAGATCGTGCGGCAGTTGGTGGCGAAGAAGAAGTACGTCTTCCTCTGCACCAACGGCATGCTGCTGCGCAAGAAGATGGACAAGTTCAAGCCCTCTCCCTACTTCGCTTTCGCCGTGCACATCGACGGGCTGCGTGAGCGGCACGACGAGTCGGTGGCGAAGGAGGGCGTGTTCGACGAGGCCGTCGAGGCGATCAAGGAGGCCAAGCGGCGCGGCTTCCGGGTCACCACCAACTCGACCTTCTTCAACACCGACACCCCGCAGACCATCATCGAGGTGCTCAACTTCCTCAACGACGACCTCAAGGTCGACGAGATGATGATCTCGCCCGCCTACGCCTACGAGAAGGCCCCCGACCAGGAGCACTTCCTGGGCGTGGAGCAGACCCGCGAGCTGTTCAAGAAGGCCTTCGCGGGTGGCAACCGCCGCAAGTGGCGGCTCAACCACTCCCCGCTCTTCCTGGACTTCCTGGAGGGCAAGGTCGACTTCCCGTGCACCGCCTGGGCCATCCCGAACTACTCGCTCTTCGGCTGGCAGCGCCCCTGCTACCTGATGAGTGACGGGTACGTGCCGACGTACCGCGAACTCATCGAGGACACCGACTGGGACAAGTACGGCCGCGGCAAGGATCCGCGCTGCGCCAACTGCATGGCGCACTGCGGCTACGAGCCCACCGCCGTCCTCGCCACCATGGGCTCCCTCAAGGAGTCGCTGCGGGCGATGCGCGAGACGGTCGCGGGAAACCGGGAGTAGGGCCATGACCGCCATCTCCTTGGGTGTCCCCGAGGTACCGGCCCGGCCGATCGCCGAACGGCGCGTGTCGCGGCAGATCCATGTCGGGCCGGTGGCGGTCGGGGGCGGGGCACCGGTGTCGGTGCAGTCGATGACGACGACCCGTACGTCGGACATCGGCGCCACCCTCCAGCAGATCGCCGAACTCACCGCGTCCGGCTGCCAGATCGTCCGCGTCGCCTGCCCCACGCAGGACGACGCGGACGCGTTGGCCACCATCGCCCGCAAGTCGCAGATCCCGGTGATCGCGGACATCCACTTCCAGCCGAAGTACGTGTTCGCGGCGATCGAGGCCGGGTGCGCCGCGGTCCGTGTGAATCCCGGCAACATCAAGAAGTTCGACGACCAGGTGAAGCAGATCGCGCGGGCCGCCAAGGACCACGGCACACCGATCCGGATCGGCGTCAACGCGGGTTCGCTCGACAAGCGGCTGCTGCAGAAGTACGGCAGGGCGACTCCGGAGGCGCTCGTCGAGAGCGCCCTGTGGGAGGCCTCGCTCTTCGAGGAGCACGACTTCCGGGACATCAAGATCTCGGTCAAGCACAACGACCCGGTCGTGATGATCGAGGCGTACAAGCAGCTCGCGGCGGAGTGCGACTACCCGCTGCATCTCGGGGTGACCGAGGCCGGCCCGGCCTTCCAGGGCACGATCAAGTCGGCGGTCGCCTTCGGGGCGCTGCTGTCGCAGGGGATCGGCGACACGATCAGGGTGTCCCTCAGTGCGCCTCCCGCCGAGGAGGTCAAGGTCGGCATCCAGATCCTGGAGTCGCTGAACCTCAGGCAGCGGCGCCTGGAGATCGTCTCCTGTCCCTCCTGTGGACGGGCCCAGGTCGACGTCTACAAACTGGCCGACGAGGTCACGGCGGGCCTGGAGGGCATGGAAGTCCCCTTGCGGGTGGCCGTGATGGGCTGTGTGGTCAACGGCCCGGGCGAGGCGCGGGAGGCTGACCTGGGGGTCGCCTCCGGCAACGGCAAGGGACAGATCTTCGTCAAGGGCGAGGTCATCAAGACCGTGCCCGAGTCGAAGATCGTGGAGACCCTCATCGAGGAGGCGATGAAGATCGCCGAACAGATGGAACAGGACGGCGTCGCGTCGGGGGAGCCCGCCGTCACCGTGAGTTGAACAGCACGGACCGAAGGGGGCCCGAGCGTGACCATTCTGGAGAACATCCGGGGACCACGCGACCTTAAGGCGCTGTCCGAGGCAGAACTCGGTGAACTGTCCGAAGAGATCAGGGAGTTCCTGGTGCACGCGGTCGCCAGGACCGGCGGACACCTCGGGCCCAACCTGGGCGTGGTGGAACTCTCCATCGCGCTCCACCGGGTCTTCGAGTCGCCGGTCGACCGCATCGTGTGGGACACCGGCCATCAGAGCTACGTACACAAGATCCTGACCGGCCGTAAGGACTTCTCGAAGCTGCGCGGCAAGGGCGGTCTGTCCGGCTACCCGTCGCGTGAGGAGTCCGAGCACGACATCGTCGAGAACAGCCACGCCTCCACGGCGCTCGGCTGGGCCGACGGTCTCGCCAAGGCCCGTCAGGTGCAGGGCGAGAAGGGGCACGTCGTCGCGGTCATCGGCGACGGCGCCCTCACCGGCGGCATGGCATGGGAGGCGCTGAACAACATCGCGGCCGCCAAGGACCGGCCACTGATCATCGTCGTCAACGACAACGAGCGCTCGTACGCGCCGACCATCGGAGGGCTGGCGAACCACCTGGCCACCCTGCGCACCACCGACAGCTACGAGAAGGTCCTCGCCTGGGGCAAGGACGTGCTGCTGCGTACCCCCGTCGTCGGCAACACCCTCTACGAGTCCCTGCACGGCGCAAAGAAGGGTTTCAAGGACGCGTTCGCCCCGCAGGGCATGTTCGAGGACCTGGGTCTGAAGTACGTCGGCCCGATCGACGGACATGACATCGGGGCCGTCGAGTCGGCGCTCCGGCGCGCGAAACGTTTCCACGGGCCGGTACTTGTCCACTGTCTGACGGAGAAGGGGCGTGGTTACGAGCCGGCCCTGGCCCATGAGGAGGACCACTTCCACACCGTCGGTGTGATGGACCCGCTCACCTGCGAGCCCCTCGCACCCTCCAACGGGCCTTCCTGGACCTCGGTGTTCGGCGACGAGATCCTCGCGATCGGGGAGGAGCGGGAGGACGTCGTGGCGATCACGGCGGCCATGCTGCACCCGGTGGGGCTCGGGAAGTTCGCCGCCCGCTTCCCCGATCGGGTGTGGGACGTGGGCATCGCCGAGCAGCATGCGGCGGTGAGCGCGGCCGGGCTGGCGACCGGCGGCCTCCATCCCGTCGTCGCCGTCTACGCCACCTTCCTCAATCGTGCCTTCGACCAGCTGCTGATGGATGTGGCACTGCACCGCTGCGGGGTGACGTTCGTCCTGGACCGGGCCGGCGTCACGGGCGTCGACGGGCCCTCCCACAACGGCATGTGGGACATGTCGATCCTCCAGGTCGTGCCGGGGCTCAGGATCGCCGCCCCGCGTGACGCCGACCAGCTGCGGGCCCAGTTGCGCGAGGCCGTCGCCGTCGACGACGCGCCGACGCTGGTCCGCTTCCCGAAGGAGTCGGTCGGGCCCGAGATCCCGGCGATCGACCGGGTGGGCGGCCTCGACGTCCTGCACCGCGGCCCGGACACGCCCGAGGTGCTGCTCGTCGCGGTCGGCGTGATGGCTCCCGTCTGTCTCCAGGCCGCCGAGCTGCTGGAGGCCCGCGGGATCTCGTGCACGGTCGTCGACCCTCGCTGGGTCAAGCCGGTCGACCCGGCGCTGCCCGGCCTCGCCGCCGAACACCGTCTGGTGGCCGTCGTGGAGGACAACAGCCGGGCGTCCGGAGTCGGCGCGGCGGTCGCGCTGGCACTCTCAGACGCCGAAGTCGACGTCCCCGTACGGCGGTTCGGTATTCCGGAGCAGTTCCTCGCGCACGCCAAGCGCGGTGAGGTGCTCGCCGACATCGGTCTCACGCCGGTCGAGGTGGCCGGGCGGATCAGCGCCAGCCTGGCCGTCAAGGAGGCCGAGGACACCCTGGCCGTCAAGGGACACAAGGACGGCCCAGTCAAGGAGAACGCCGAATGACCAAGGAGTTCGACCTCGGTGCGCTCCTGGCCGAGCGCGGAGCCGAACGGTACGAGCTGCACGGGAAGTACCTGAACCACCAACTCCCGCGCATGCTCCACACCATCGGCTTCGACAAGGTCTACGAGCGCGCCGAGGGCGCCCACTTCTGGGACGCGGACGGCAACGACTACCTGGACATGCTCGCCGGGTTCGGAGTGATGGGCCTGGGCCGCCACCACCCCGTCGTCCGCAAGGCGCTGCACGACGTCCTCGACGCCCAGCTCGCCGACCTCACCCGCTTCGACTGCCAGCCGCTGCCCGGACTGCTGGCCGAGAAGCTGCTCACGTACAGCCCGCACCTGGACCGTGTGTTCTTCGGCAACAGCGGTACGGAGGCGGTGGAGACGGCGCTGAAGTTCGCCCGGTTCGCCACCGGGAAGCCGCGCGTCCTGTACTGCGACCACGCCTTCCACGGGCTGACCACCGGTTCCCTGTCGGTCAACGGCGAGGACGGCTTCCGGGACGGCTTCGGCCCGCTGCTGCCCGACACCGCCGTCCCGCTCGGTGATCTCGACGCCCTGGCACGGGAGTTGAAGAAGGGCGATGTGGCCGCCCTGATCGTCGAGCCGATCCAGGGCAAGGGCGTCCACGAGGCCCCGCCCGGCTATCTTCGGGCAGCCCAGGAACTGCTGCACAGACACAAGGCGCTGCTCATCGCCGACGAGGTGCAGACGGGCCTTGGCAGGACCGGGGACTTCTACGCCTACCAGCACGAGGACGGCGTCGAGCCGGACCTGGTGTGCGTGGCCAAGGCGCTGTCCGGTGGCTATGTGCCGGTCGGCGCGACCCTCGGCAAGGACTGGATCTTCAAGAAGGTCTACTCGTCCATGGACCGCGTGCTCGTGCACTCGGCGAGCTTCGGGTCCAACGCCCAGGCGATGGCGGCAGGGTTGGCGGTCCTCTCCGTCATGGAGAACGAGCAGGTCGTCGCGGGCGCCCGCGCCACCGGGGAGCAGTTGAAGTCGCGGCTCGCCGCGCTCATCGACAAGTACGAGCTGCTCGCCGACGTCCGCGGCCGGGGCCTGATGATCGGCATCGAGTTCGGCAGGCCCAAGTCTCTGAAGCTGCGCAGCCGTTGGACCATGCTGCAGGCCGCGCGCAAGGGCCTGTTCGCGCAGATGGTCGTCGTACCGCTGCTGCAGCGCCACCGGATCCTCACCCAGGTCTCCGGGGACCACCTGGAGGTGATCAAGCTGATCCCGCCGCTGATCGTCGGCGAGCAGGAGGTGGACCGGTTCGTGGACGCCTTCACGGCCGTCATGGACGATGCGCACAGTGGTGGCGGGCTGATGTGGGACTTCAGCAAGACGCTGGTGAAGCAGGCGGTCGCCAACCGGTAGAGGTGTCGGACCGTGGGATTTTGCCTCTGAGGCAAGAAATTTGCCGCAGAGGCAAGGCTCCGGCTGAATGGAGAGCATGAGCTCTCCGGAAGCAGAGTCCGAGCCGCTCGACGGACCGGACCTGCCACTCGTCGCACCCCAGCTGCGCGCCCTGCGCCGCCGGGCCTCCCTCACCCTGGAGGCGGCGGCCCGCGCCGCCGGGCTGTCGCCGGCCCACCTCTCCCGGCTGGAGACCGGGCACCGCCAGCCCTCGCTGCCGATGCTGCTCGCCCTCGCGCGTATCTACGGTACGACGGTCTCCGAGCTGCTCGGCGAGACGGTCGCCGACCGGGACGCGGTCGTACGCTCCGCCGACATGGAACCGACGGCCGCGGGCGGCTGGACCTACTTCCAGGCCGGCGCGCCCGGCCGCGGGATGCAGGCCCTGCGTGTCCATGTACCGCACGGCTCGCAGGGCGACATCGTGCGTGTGCACCCCGGCGAGGAGTGGCTGTACGTCCTCAAGGGGCGGCTGCGGCTGCGTCTCGGCGACACCACGCACCGGCTCGCCCCCGGCGACAGCGCGCACTTCGACTCGCTCACCCCGCACCGCATCGCCGCGCAGGACGCCGACGGGGTCGAGCTGCTCTTCGTACACACCCTGCTGCAGAGCCCCACGGCCACCCTGTGCCTGGGCCCCACCACTGGAGACACACCATGAGCAACAGCGACATGGAGGAGAAGTTCCCCCGCGCCCTGTGGGTCCGCCTGATCATCTACATCGCCGTGGGGCATCTCTTCGCGGCCTTCGTCTATCTGCTGTTCGCGGTGGGCGCGAAGTAGCCCGCCGCCTCGAACGGAGCAGCCCGGGCGCCTCAGTCGAGGAGCCGCCCCCGCAGCCGCTCCCGCACCTCCGGCGTGACCCCCAGCCCCTGCTCCAGGTACGTGTTCACGCTGCCCCACGTCTCCCCGATGGTCTCGAAGGCCGCCTCCAGATACTCGGCGCGCGCCTCGAAGAGGGGGTTGAGCAGTTCCATGACCTCGGGGGAGTAGCCCGCGGCGGAGGATCCGCTGCGGCGGATCCTGTAGCGGCGGTGCCTGGCGTTCGACTCCAGGTAGTCGGCGACGATCGCCTCGCGCTCGACGCCGAGGGCGAGGAGCGTCACGGCTATGGACAGGCCCGCGCGGTCCTTGCCGGCCGCACAGTGCATCAGGGCGGGCACGCTGTCCTCGGCGAGCGAGCGCAGTACGCGCGCGTGCTCGTCGGTGCGCTTCTTGATGATCGTCCGGTACGAGGCGACCATGCGGCCCGCGCCCTTGCCGTCACCGAGGATCTCGCGCAGCTGGTCGATCTCGCCGTCCCGGACCATCTTCCAGAACTCGGCGCCGTCGGCCGGGTCGGACAGCGGCAGGTTCACATTGCGGACGCCCGGCAGCTCGACGTCCGGGCCCTCCAGCTTCTGATCGGCCGCGTTGCGGAAGTCGAAGATCGTGTGCAGCCCCAGGGAGGCGAGGAAGCCGGCGTCCTCCTCGGTCGCGTGCGCGAGGTGGCCGCTGCGGAACAGAACGCCGTGCCGCACCCGCCGTCCGTCCACCGTCGGCAGCCCGCCCACATCACGGAAGTTGCGGACTCCCGACAGCTCCGGCTCGGTCGACGGGATCTGCTGCGTCACAAGGGCTCCTCCCGGTCGCCCCGTCGGCGCGGCTCGACGACGGGCACTTCTCCGACGATACGACATAGGTTCCTTGGGCAATGAGTTGTCCACAGGCGTTGCAGACGGCCCCCACCGCCCTTGATGATGTTGGGGATTGATCACGACTGTTCGGATCTGTGAGGGCTTGATGCTGGAGATCTCCGACCACGGCCGCACCTGGGTTCTTTCCGGGGCGACCAGCAGCTACGCCGTCCACCTCACCGAGGGCGACGAGCTGCTGCACCTGCACTGGGGCCCGCGGATCGCGCTCGCCGACGCCGAGGCCCTCGCCGTCCGCCCGCTGCCCGTCTACCGGCCCTTCGAGTCCCAGCTCGACGGCCGCGAGGAGTACCCCGTCGAGGGCGGCCCCCGCTTCGTGCGCCCCGCCCTGTCCGTGCGCACCGAGGAGCGGCGCGGCACCGAGTGGCGCTTCGAGGCGTACGAGACGGACGGCGACGACCTGCGGCTGCGCTTCCGTGACGGCGGACTGGCCGTCACGCTGCACTACCGGATGCGCGGCGACGTCGTCGAACGATGGGTGACCCTCGACAACCAGGGCCCCGCCCTGGAGCTCCTGCGCGCCGACGCCGCCACCTGGACCCTGCCCGACCGCGAGGACTGGCGGCTGTCCCAGCTGCACGGCCGCTGGGCCGCCGAGTCGCTGCTCACCCGGTCCCCTCTCACCTACGGTGAGAAGATCATCGGCAGCCGCCGCGGCCATACCGGTCACCAGCACCTGCCCTGGGTCGCCCTCGACACCGACGCCACCGAGGAGCGCGGCGAGGTCTACGGCTGTGCGCTCGGCTGGTCCGGCTCCTGGCGGCTCTCGGTGGCGCAACTCCCCGACGCGCGCGTGCAGATCACCGGCGGCGCCGGCTACGACGACTCCGGGCTGCTGCGGCTGGAGGCGGGGGAGTCGTACACCACCCCCGTCTTCGCCGGCCTGTGGAGCGACGGCGGCTTCGGCGGGGCGAGCCGGGCCTGGCACGCGTACCAGCGCGCGTATGTCGTTCCGGGCGCGGAGCAGGACCGTCCGGTGCTGTTCAACTCCTGGGAGGCCACGGAGTTCGACATCTCCGAGGAGCAGCAGGGCGCCCTGGCCCGACGGGCCGCGGCGATCGGCGTCGAGCTGTTCGTCGTCGACGACGGCTGGTTCGGCAAGCGCGTCAGCGACCGCGCAGGGCTCGGCGACTGGACCCCCAATCCGGACCGCTTTCCCAAGGGCCTGGGGCCACTCGCGGACTACGTGCACGCGCTCGGCATGCAGTTCGGCATCTGGGTCGAGCCCGAGATGGTCAACCCGGACAGCGACCTGTACCGCGCACACCCCGACTGGGTCCAGTTCCAACCGGGACGAAAGCGGACGGAGTTCCGCAATCAGCTCGTGCTCAACCTGGCCCGCGAGGACGTCCAGGAGTACCTCTGGGAGCAGCTCGACGCGCTCCTCGCGAGCGCTCCGATCGACTACGTCAAGTGGGACTTCAACCGCTGCTTCACCGACGCCGGTTGGCCCGCCGACTCCTACCCCCAGCGACTCTGGGTCGACCATGTCCGCGGCCTGTACACCCTGCTGGACCGGCTGCGGGCGGCCCACCCGGGTGTCGCCTTCGAGTCCTGCTCGGGCGGCGGCGGACGTATCGACCTCGGGGTCCTGAGCCGTACGGACCAGGTGTGGACCTCCGACAACACCGACCCGCTCGACCGGCTCGCCATCCAGCACGGCTTCAGCCAGATCCACCCCGCGCGGGTGATGGCCGCCTGGGTCACCGACAGCCCCAACACCCAGCTCAACGGCCGGGTCAGCTCGCTGCGCTTCCGGTTCGTGAGCGCCATGGCCGGAGTGCTCGGGGTCGGCGGGGACCTCACCGAGTGGACCGAGGACGAGCTCGCCGAGGCCCGCGAGTGGGTGAGCCTCTACAAGGAGATCCGGCCGCTCGTCCAGCACGGCGACCTCTACCGGCTGCGGCCGCCGACGGGCGGGCTGAGCGCGGTGCAGTACACGCGCGGCGACGAGACGGTCGTCCTGGCCTGGCTCCAGGCGCAGGGGTACGGCGAGCCCGTACCGGCGCTGCGGCTGCGCGCCCTCGACCCGACAGCGTCGTACGAATGCCTCGAAACGGGCGAAGTACATCGAGGTGCCGTATTGCTGCATCACGGACTGCGTACCGACTTGCGTGGCGACCTCAATGCGGCAGTTTTCCGCCTGCGTCGCATCTGAGTCTTCTGTCCGAATTGGCGCCTTGATTGCACTTCATTCCAACTCGCTCTGGAGTAAAGGGAGCTGGAGCGGCGGCACGTGAGGAGCGTCATATTCGTGACCGAGCGTGGCCCGTCATGTTCACGTAATTAGGGCGCTTTTCGTGGGCCGTTGAGCGGCGGGGCGATCCCGTAATTGACGGAGAGTGACCGGGAATTTTCACAGCGGATCAAGAGAAACGCATTCACAGGGAACCGCCGCTTGTCCCTTTGCGTCCTCGTCGCTTACGTTCCACACCAATCCGGACGGACGCCCAATCCTGCCGCCGACCGGTATCCGCACCAACTCACCCGTGAACGGCAGGAGCGGGGGACCCACAGGCACAACCGCCTGTTCCGGTCTCCGGAACAGGCTAGGGGTAAAGCCGCGTCCAGCGCGTGGCCGGGCATCTCCAGTCCGCACCCGACAGCTCACCTCGCAGGCGCCGGAGAGGAATTCGCCATGCCCGCGAAGGGTAAGCACCGCCGCCCGAAGTCCCAGCGCTTCACCCGCTCCATCGCCGTCGCCGGAACCGGTGGCGCCGCCCTCGCCCTTCCGCTGATGGGGGCCACCGGCGCCCACGCGGCCACCGTGCAGTCCGCTTCTCAGTCGGTTTCGGAAAAGGCCGTTCAGGCTCTTCCGAATACGGCGAAGAAGGCGACCGAAAAGAAGAGTGCCGCGAACAGTGCGGGTGTGCGCACCTATTCGGTGCGGGTCGGTGACTACCTCTCGAAGATCGCCGACGAGCAGAACGTCAGCGGTGGCTGGCGCAGGCTCTACGAGGACAATCGCGAGGCCGTCGGCGACAACCCGTCGCTGATCCACCCGGGCCTCAAGCTCACGATCGGCAAGAAGGCCGCGACGAGCACCACCGAGTCGTCCTCCTTGCGGGGCTCCGCCACGAAGAAGAGCTCGGCCTCGAACAAGGCCACCACTCAGAGCGCCAAGACCACCAGCGCCTCCACCGGCTTCCAGCTCCCGGTCTCCGGCGGCACCATCGGCACCGGCTACCACGTGGCCGGCAGCATGTGGTCCAGCGGCTATCACACCGGCGTCGACTTCGTCGTCCCGACCGGCACCTCCATCAAGTCCGTGGGCGCGGGCACGGTCGTCACCGCGGGCTGGGGTGGCGCCTACGGCAACCAGGTCGTCGTCAGGCTCGCCGACGGCTACTACGCCCAGTACGGCCACATGTCCCAGATCTCCGTCTCGGTCGGCCAGACCGTGTCCGAGGGTCAGCAGCTCGGCCTCTCCGGCGCGACCGGCAATGTGACCGGCCCGCATCTGCACTTCGAGATCCGCACCACGCCGGACTACGGCTCCGACGTGGACCCGGTCGCCTACCTCCGTTCCAAGGGCGTCGCCGTCGGCTGACCCCCCGCCGACAGCCTCGCCCGACACGCCGCCGAAGGCCGGACCCCGATCCCCGGGTCCGGCCTTCGGTGTGTTCGGAATCGCCGTGTGCCCGGAATCGCGGGGCTCGTGATCGTTTCATTGCGGTCGTGTGGCGGGCGATACGACGGTGTCGACAGTGGAGGGGCAGTGGGGGCACGATGATCTCCGTAGCTCTGCAAGCGCTTTCTAAGGGTTCTGATGCTCACCACGACATCGAAGGAGCCGCCACCCCATGACGACAACCCGTAGAGCGTTCGGAGCCCTGGCCGCAGGTGCCGCCCTGGCTGCCCTCGCCCCCGTGGCGAACGCGAGCGCCACACCGCGCCGCCACCGCGGCCGTCTCCTCGCCCACGACGACTTCCGCCACGGCCTCGGCCGGTGGGCCGTCGAGCTGGAGAAGGGCGGGACCGTCGCCGCCTCCCGCGGAACCCTGGAGGTCGACGTACCCGCCGGGGCGACGGTCTGGTTCAAGAAGCGGTTCGAAGGGCCCTACGTTCTCGAATACACCGCGACGGCCGTGTCGGAGGGCGGGGTCAACGACCGGGTCTCCGACCTCAACAACTTCTGGAACGCGACCGACGTCCGCTCCCCGGACGACATCTTCGCCACCCCGCGCGGCGGGGCGCTGGCCGAGTACGACTACCTCAAGACCTACTACGTCGGCTACGGCGCCAACACCAACACCACGACCCGGCTGCGGCGCTACGTCGGCGAGGCGGGCGTCCGTCCGCTGATCTACGACTACACCGAGCCGCTGCTTGTCGCGAACGAGCCCGACCGGGTCCGTATCGTCTCGGACGGATCGACCGTGCGCTGGTGGAACAACGGGCGGCTCGTCTTCGACTACAGCGACCCTGAGCCGTACACAAGTGGCCACTTCGCCTTCCGGACGACATGGAGTCATTTCCGGATCAGCGACTTCAGGGTCTGGGCGTTGCTCCCCCAACATCCCTGATCAGAGGGTTATTCCAAGTTTGGTCAACACTTTAGGCGTGGCTTATCTCACCGTCCGTCAACCCTTTCCTACGGTCGCGTAGGTCACATTCGAAGGTTCATCATGACCGCTGTGGCAGACGATTCGAAGAGTGACAGCAGATCAGTGATCGGGTCGTACGTTGCGGTGGGGGACAGCTTCACCGAGGGCGTCGGCGACCCCGGCCCCGACGGGGCGTTCGTCGGCTGGGCGGACCGCTTCGCGGTACTCCTCGCCGACCGGCGCCCCGAAGGCGATTTCACGTACGCGAACCTCGCCGTGCGCGGCAAGCTGCTCGACCAGATCGTGGAGGACCAGGTCTCCCAGGCCGTCGAACTGGCGCCGGAGCTGGTCTCCTTCTCCGCGGGCGGCAATGACATCATCCGGCCCGGCACCGACCCCGACGAGGTCGCCGAGCGCTTCGAGCGGGCCGTCGCCCGGCTCACCGAGGTCGCCGGCACGGTGATGGTGACGACCGGATTCGACACCCGTGGCGTGCCCGTGCTCAAGCACCTGCGCGGCAAGATCGCCACCTACAACGGACATGTACGGGCCATCGCCGACCGTTACGGCTGCCCCGTGCTCGACCTGTGGTCCCTGAAGACCGTCCAGGACCGGCGGGCCTGGGACGGCGACCGACTCCACCTCTCGCCCGAGGGGCACACACGCGTGGCACTGCGCGCCGGCCAGGTCCTCGGTCTGGAGGTCCCGGCAGACCCGGACCAGCCCTGGCCGCCGCTCCCGCCGCGCGGCACGCTCGAGATCCGGCGCGACGACGTGCACTGGGCGCGCGAGTACCTGGTGCCGTGGATCGGGCGGCGCCTTCGCGGCGAGTCGTCCGGGGACCATGTCACGGCGAAGGGCGCGCTGTCGCCGGAGGACATCAGGACACGGATCGCCTCGGTCGCCTGAGCGAGGCTGCCGGAGCCTTCCCACATCGCGGGCCGCGCCGACCTTCGGGTGGCGCGGCCCGCGATGCCGGACAACACGTGAGCCATGGCACCGAACGGCGGCTTCAGCTCCCCGAGGCCGTCAACGCCTCCCGCTCCAGCCCCAGTTCACGTGCCAGCGCCTCGTCCACCCACTCCTGCGCCCGCGTCCGCGACACCGCACCGGTGTACGACGTCAGCTGCACGGCCAGCCCGTCCAGCAGGGCCGTCAGGCGCAGCGCGGTGCCGCTCGGGTCCGGGCAGCGGAACTCGCCCGCGGCCACGCCCTCCGCGATGACCTCGGCGAGCGCCGCCTTCCACTCCTTGTCGAGGTCGCGCGTGACCTCCTGCAGCGCGGGCTCGCGCAGCGCCGCCGCCCAGCCCTCGATCCACAGCCGCCAGCCCTTGGCCTGACCGGTCGGCGCGTACCAGCGCACGGCCGACCGCAGTCGCCGCAGCGCCGTCGTACGGCGGCCGAGCAGCTTGCGCAGATGGGCCAGGTCGTCCTCGGCCGCATAGGTGAACGCCGCGGCGACCAGCTTCTCCTTCGTCGAGAAGTGGTACAGCACCAGCGCATTGCTCACGCCGAGCGCCGAGGCCACGTCGGCGATCCGCACCGCCGCCACGCCCCGCGCCTCGATCTGCTCGATGGCGGCCCGCAGCAACTCCTCGCGCCGCTCCGCCACACTCAACCGCACTCTCGCCACGCGGTCACCTTATTCCGTCGCCGCTGATGGCGCCGGGTGAGGCCACTTCTTGACCGGTTCCCAGGGGGGCGGGCCGGTCCTGGCGACCGCCGCGTCGCGCTGCCGTGAGGCCGTCGTCAGGAGGAGTCCGCCCGTGACCCATGCACCGACCCACGCCGTCCCCCGGCAGGACCCCGCCGGCCCGACCTCTCCACGGAGGGGCGCGGACGCGGGGGAGAAGGAGCAGGACGCGCTCCTTGTTTGCAGTGAGGCGCCTCAACTCCCTCTGGAGTGGGACGTCTTGGGGTGTCGGAGCACCGCGTGTGCGTCGAGTGCGAGCGCGCCTTTGGGGTGGACGAGGAGCGGGTTGACCTCCAGTTCGGCCAGCTCGGGATGTTCGGCGGCGGCCCGCGTGATGGCACACACGGCGGCCGCGGCGGCGTCCAGGTGGACGGGAGGGGCGCCGCGCCAGCCGGTCAGGAGGGCGGCGTGGCGGAGTTCGAGAAGCAGGGCACGCGCGCGTGCGTGGGTGAGCGGGGCCAGGGCGAGGACGGTGTCGGCGAGGAGCTCGGTCGTGACGCCGCCGATGCCGAGCAGGGCGACCGGGCCGAAGGCCGGGTCCCGGCGTACTCCGACGATCAGTTCGTGGGCGTAGGGGGGTGTCGCCATGGCTTCGACGGCGTAGCGCCGGGCGTCGGTGGTGGCGTGCATCCGGTGGAAAGCGGCGCGGAGGGCCTCCTCGTCGGCGATGTTCAGGGCCACTCCACCGGCCTCGGTCTTGTGGGCGAGGCCCGTCGCCTTGAGCACCAGCGGGTATCCGACGCGGTACGCGGACTCGACGGCTTCGTGGACGTCCGTCACGAACTCGGCGGCGGGGAAGGGCAGTCCGTGGGAGGCGAGGAGGTCGCGGACGGTCTCGTAGCCGCCGTCGTCGATGCGGTACGTCGCCGTCGGCGCCGTCGGCGGCTCGTGCGGGGTGGCGGCGGTGACCCGGGCGGCTGCGGTGAGTGCCGTGGCGGCCTGCTCGACGCGCTCGTAGACCGGGATGCCGCGGCCGCGCAGGACGGCGAGTGCCGGGGTGTCGCGCGCCATGGTGTGCACGAGGAGTCGGCGGCCGGACGCGTCGGCGGCGTCCGCGAGCAGGTCGGCGACCTCGCATTCGCGGGCCGTCTGGGCGGGGTTGGCGCTGGCGTAGTCCCCGAAGTAGCCGGTGAGGACGACCGCGTCCGCCTCACCGCCGGCCAGCAGTTCACCGGCCACGCGCGCGTAGGCGCCGAGATCGGCTTCACCGGCGCCCGCGAGGTCGACCGGGTTGCGGCGCCCTGCGCCAGGTGGGAGGAGGTCGGCGAGGCGGTCGAGGGTGCGCCGGGACAACGGGGGGACGGCGGCGCCGCGTACCGCGAACGCGTCGGCGGCGAGAGCGCCTTGACCGCCGCTGTCGCCGACGACGGCTACGCGGAAGGGGCGGAGGTCGGAAGCGTCGGAAGCGCGAGGTGCCGCGGGCGTGAAAGCCGACGGGGAAGCGGGAGCCGGGAGAGTCGCGGGAGCCGATGAGGAGGGCGGAGCTGAGAGGGGCGCGGAAGCCGGAGGGGACGATGGAGTCGCGGCGGTGCTCGGATGTGGCGAGCTGACCGTCGCTCCCGTTCCCCGTGAGCCGCCCCGGCCGTTCGGAGGCGCCGCCAGCAGGCACATCACCGTGTCCACGAGTTCTCCGGCCGACTCCAGCAGCAGCGCCCCGCTGTCCCGGCACACCGCCGCCACCGTGTCGTACGGGCTCACCAGTGCGCCCGTGTGGGACGCGGCGGCTCCCGTGGAGGCGGCGCTGCGGCCGACCGTCAGGAGGAGGACCGGCTTGCCGGCCGCGTGGGCCGCGCACAGGGTGCGGGCGAGGCGGCGGCCGTCTCGGAAGTCCTCGACATAGGCGGCGATCACCCGGGTGGGAGCGTGGTCCATCAGCGTGTCCAGGGCGTCCGCCACGTCGATGTCACGCTGGTTGCCGAGGGAGACGAAGCGGGAGAAGCCCTGTCCGGCGCGGGCGAGCAGGCGTCCGATCTCCAGGGCGAGGTTGCCGCTCTGCGACACCAGGCCGACCGCGCCGCCGGGGAAGTCGCCCCAGCTGAGCCGTAGTTCGGTCGTCGTGTCGACCAGGCCCATGCAGTTGGGGCCGAGGAGCCGGGCCCCGCTGCCGGTCACCAGCGCCGTGAGAGCCCGCTCGTCGGCCGGATCGCCGCCCGAGGTGATGACGGTGAAGCAGCGCGCGCCGACCGCCAGTCCCTCGGTCACCACCGGGAGGATGTGCGCGGGCGGTACGGCGACGACGACGTGCTCGCACGAGACGCCGTCGAGGGACGCGTGGAACGGCACTCCGTCCAGGCTCCCGCCGCGCCGGTTCACCAGATGCACGATCCGGCGTCCGCGCCCAGCCAGGGCGCCCTTGGCGAGCCAGTAGCCCCACTTCTCGGGGTTGTCGGAAGCGCCGACGACGGCTACCGAGGTGGGGTCGAACAGGGCCTGCGACAGGGCTGGTTCACCGGAGCAGACCCCGGGAGGCGTTCCCCTCGCCGGCCCTTCCACCGCTGTCATCGGTACCATCCGAACCGCTCGGCGATCACCGGCAGCCGGTCCGCCACGATCGCGTGCGCGGCCGTCCTCGGGGTCGTCCCGTCGGCCTCCGCCCGCGCCAGCATCTGCTCGACCAGGGCCCGCATCGAACGCCGCGTGTGGGCGAACGCCTCGTCCGCGTCCGGACCGATGTCGCCGAACAGGGTCCACCACCACCAGGCGTTCGTCCCGGAGTTGACGACGACGTCCGGCAGCACGGTCACCCCGCGCGCCGCCAGCAGCTCCTCCGCCTCCGGCAGCACCGGCATGTTGGCCGCCTCGACGATCCAACGGGCGCCGATCCGCTCCTGGTTGGCCGTGTCGATGGCGTACGACACCGCCGCCGGCACCAGCACCTCCACCTCGGCCGACAGCCAGGCCTCACCCGGCATTTCACGGTCCCCGGGCCGCAGCACCGCACGGTCCACGGCGCCGTACCCGTCCCGCGCGGCCAGCAGCGCCTCGACGTCCAGTCCGGCCGGGTTGGCGATCGTGCCCTTGATGTCGGCGACGGCCACCACCGTCAGCCCCGCGCGCGTGAGGAAGCGCGCCGTGGCCCCGCCCATGGTGCCCAGACCCTGCACGGCGACCCGTGTGCCCTCGTACGGCACACCGGCGCGGTCCAGGGCGGCCAGCGCCGACTCGGCGACCCCACAGCCGCCGACCAGTTCGTCCAGCCCGATGCCGTCCATCTCGACGGCGAACGCATCCGCGAGCCGTTGCCGGGCCGTCGCCTCGTCGTCGAGCAGCGGATACACGGCCTGGATGGACGAGACGAGCCCCGCCTCCGTCGCCGCCCGGTCCACCAGGTCCTGGGTCAGACCGAGGTCCTCGCCGGTCGTCCAGAAGCTCTCGATGTACGGCTTCATGGCCCGCAGATAGCGCACCAACAGCCCGTACGCCCCCGGGTCCTGGGGATCGCAGTCGATACCCCCCTTGGCACCGCCCAGCGGGATGTAGCGCCCCTCGGGGTTGTAGTGCAGGGCCTCTTTCATCGTCATCCCGCGCGCGAGCCCGGCGACCTCGTCGAGCGTGCACCCCTCGCGCATCCGCAGTCCGCCGCTGGAGACACCCCGCACCAGCCGGTCGACGACCAGGAAGCCCTGGCGGCCGGTGAGGTGATCCGTCCAGGCGAGCGACATCAGGGGGGCGGCGGTCATGGAGACTCCGTAAGTTGTTGGGCGGCCCGGGAGGGCCGGGTGTGGTTTATGGGGACTTGTCTTCAGTGGCTTCCAAGGAGCGGCCGCCCGGTTCTCCGGGGCGCCCTGGTCGCTGATTGAGGTGTGCGCTTCGGTCGCTGTTTACGGAGTTGACGACGGGGTGTTCCTCGGGCCGACGGCACGTCGCGCGGAACGAGGAGGGGCGAGTGAGCAAGCGACAGGCCCAGGTCTGGGCAGGCATCGATGCCGGCAAGGGCCACCACTGGGCGGCGGTGGTCGACGAGACCGGCGCGACCCTGTGGTCGAAGAAGGTCGACAACGACGAGACGGCGATCCTGACCGTGCTCGGCGAGATCCTGGACCTGGCCGACGAGGTCCACTGGGCAGTGGACATCTCCGGCACGTCCTCGGCGCTGCTGCTTGCCCTGCTCGCAGCCCACGGCCAGCAAGCCGTCTACGTGCCCGGCCGCACCGTCAACCGCATGTCCGGCGCCTACCGGGGCGAGGCCAAAACCGACGCCCGCGACGCCTACGTCATCGCCGAGACCGCCCGCCACCGCCGGGACTTTGCGTCCATTGACGTGCCCGCCCAGCTGGCGGCCGACCTTGCGCTGCTGACCGCCCACCGCACCGACCTCGTGGCGGACCGGGTACGCATGATCAACCGGCTCCGCGACGTGCTGACCGGCGTCTTCCCTGCACTGGAACGGGCCTTTGACTACTCGTCCCAGAAAGGCGCGCTGGTCCTGCTGACCGGCTACCAGACCCCCGCCGCCATCCGCCGCCGCGGCCGATCCCGCCTGACGGCCTGGCTGGCCAACCGCAGCGTGCGCGGCGCCGACGCCATCGCCGCGACCGCGCTGGAGGCCGCCCAGGCCCAGCAGACCGCGCTGCCGGGTGAGGACGTCGCCGCCCAGATCGTGGCTGACCTGGCGACACAGATCCTGGCCCTGGACGAACGACTGAAGCGCATCGACCAGCAGATCCGCGCGACGTTCCACAGCCACCCGCAGGCGGAGATCATCGAGTCCCTGCCCGGCATGGGCCCGATACTCGGCGCCGAGTTCATCGTCGCTGCCGGCGACCTGGCGGCCTACGCCGACGCCGGTCACCTGGCCTCGGCGGCCGGACTCGTGCCGGTCCCGCGCGACTCCGGACGCCGGACCGGCAACCTCCACCGGCCCAAGCGCTACAGCCGCCGCCTGCGACGAGTCTTCTACATGTCCGCGCAGACCAGCATCATCCGCGAAGGACCCAACCGGGACTTCTACCTCAAGAAGCGCGGTGAGGGCTGCAAGCACGTCCAGGCCGTCATCGCCCTGGCCCGCCGTCGGGCCAGTGTCCTGTGGGCACTGCTGCGTGACGGACGGGTCTTCACCCCCGCCCCGCCGGTCACGCAAGCGGCTTGACTTCGTCATTGAGGCTCCTCGGGGACGACGATCAGGGTGGGGCCGGGTGTGGCCAGGGCCTCGGTGAGCGCGCGGCGGAGCTCCTCGGGGGTGCACGCGCGTGTGCCGTGACCGCCGTAGGCGCGCGCCAGGGCCGGCAGGTCGATCGGCGGGAGGTCCACCGCGGTGGGCGTGTCGCCGCGCGCCCTCATCCCGTCGCGGATCTCGCCGTAGCCGCCGTTGTCGAACACCACTATGGGCAGGGGGAGTTGGAGTTGTACGGCGGTCGCCAGTTCCGGCACCGTGAACTGGAGGCCGCCGTCGCCGCTGAGCCCCACCACCTGACGGTCGGGACAGGCGGTCTTGGCACCGATGGCGGCGGGCAGCGCGTAGCCGAGGGTGCCGAAGCCGGTCGGGTGGAGGTACTGGCTCCGGGAGCCGATCGGGAGGTGGGGGAGCGCGCCGTAGTAGCAGCACTGGGCGCTGTCCGAGGTGAGGATCGCATCCTCGGCGAGGATGTCGCGCATTGCTTTCAGATACGGGATCCAGCGGGCGTCCCGCTCGGCGGTCTCGGCGTCTCGGGCGGCCCGGAGGGCGGCGATGTCCTCCGGTGCGCGCGCGTGGCCCGGCAGTTCGGCCGGCAGGGCCTCCAGCACGGCACGCGCGTGCCCGACGAGCGCCATGTCCGTCGGCGCGCCCGCGTACATCTGGTCCGGGTCGATGTCGACGCGGATCAGCGTGCCGTCGAGTCGGGGCGGCGATGACCAGAAGTCGGACTCGGCCAGCTCGGTGCCGACGGCGAGCACGACGTCCCGGGTGGCGAGCCACTTCTGCACGGCCGGGCTGTGCAGGGACACACCGAGGGACAGCGGATGCGTCTCCGGGACGGCTCCCTTGCCGTTGGCCGTGGTGACGACGGGAGCGCCCAGACGTTCGGCGAGGGCGAGGCAGGCCTCCCGGGCGTCGCGGGTGCCTCCGCCGAGGACCAGCGCCGGGCGCCGGGCGGAGGCCAGGGCCTGCGCCGCCTCCCGTACGGAGCGCGGATCCGGTTCCGCCCGCCGGAGCGGCGGAGCGAACCGTGGGGGCCCGACGCGCTCCGTCGCCTCCAGGAGGTCCAGCGGGATCTCGAGGTGCGCGGGTCGCGGACGCCCGGTGCGGAAGAGGGTGAACGCGCGTGCCACCGCCGCGTCGATCTCGGCGACGGAGGAGACACGATGGCTGAACGCGGCCACGCCCCGCAGCGCGTCCGTCTGGCTGCGCATCTCGTGCAACAGGCCCGTCGACAGGCGCGGATGACGCAAGGGCATGCCCGGCGAGACCACGAGCAGCGGCACACTGTCCGAGTACGCCTGACCGACGGCCGCGGCGGCGTTGAGGAGGGCGGGTCCGGTGGTCGTGAGAACGACTCCCGCACGGCCCGTCACGCGCGCGTACGCGTCGGCCGCGTACCCGGCGCCCTGTTCATGACGAGGCGTCACATGCCGTATCCCGTACGCCGACAGGTGCCGGTAGACCTCCAGGTTGTGCGTGCCCGGGATGCCGAAGACCTGCGTCACGGCATGCCCGCACAGGGCGCGTACGAGGGCTTCGCCGCCGGTGAGGAGCTCGTCCCCGGGGCCGCTCATCGCAGGTTCCGCGAGATCACGAGCCGCATGATGTCCGAGGTGCCCTCCTCGATCTCCTCCAGCTTCGCGTCCCGCATCCACTGCTCGACCGGGAACTCGCGCGAGTACCCCCAGCCGCCGAGCGTCTGCACGGCCGCCCAGGTGCAGTACGCGGCGGTCTCGGAGGCCGTCAGCTTGGCCATCGCGGCCTCTGCGGTGGCGTCCAGGCCCGCGTCCAGGCGCCGCGCCGCCCGCCAGGTCATCAGCCGGGCCTGCTCCACGCGCGTGTGCATGTCGGCGAGCCGGAAGGCGACCGCCTGGTGCTCGATGATCGGCTTGCCGAACTGCTGCCGCTCGCGGGCGTAGTCGCGCGCGTACTCGTACGCGGCGCGCGCCACACCCGTCGCGGCGGCGCCCAGCACCGTGCGCGAGATGTCGAAGGTCCGCATGAGCCCCTGGAAGCCCTGCCCCTCCGCGCCGAGCCGGTGCCCCTCGGGGACGAAGGCGTCCTGGAGGAAGATCTCCCGGCACACGATCGCGCGCTGGCCCATCTTCTTCATCGGTTCACCGAACGAGACCCCTTCGGTGTCCTTGCGCAGCAGGAACGCGGAGACGCCGCGTGAGCGCCGCGTCGGGTCCGTCTTGGCGAACACGACGTACTGCTCGGCCTCGCCGGCGTTCGAGATCCACGCCTTCTGGCCGCTCAGAAGGTAGCCGCCCGCGCTGCGACGGGCCGTGGTGGTGATCGAGGCGGCGTCGGAGCCCGCCGCCGGCTCGGTCGTCGCCAGGGCCGTCATCGGGGTGTCGGGGCCGGTGAGCGGGGTCAGCCACGCCCGCTTCTGCTCCTCGCTGCCCAGTTCGAGGACCGGGTCCGCGAAGAAGCCGTTCGAGCAGAGCAGGTTGCCGATGCCCAGGTCGCCGACGCACAACTCCTCCTGCACCAGGCACTGCGTGAACACGTCGGTGAAGCCGCCCCCGCCGTACTCCTCCGGCAGCATGAAGCCCGTGATGCCCACCTTGGCGGCCTTGCGCCACAGGTCCCACGGGGTTTCGACGTCCGCTTCGTCGACGGCACGCGCGCGTGGGCGTATCTCCTCGCGCGCGAACGCGCGCGTGAGGTCCACGATGTCGCGCTGCTCCCGGCTGAGCGGGACCAGTTCGGTGGGGAGGTCGGACACGGTGCCTCCAACGGGTCGCGGGGGATGTGCGTCGATGCGCGCGTCGGCCGGCTCGCCGACCGGAAATTACTGAATCGTGAGTCAGTATTGGAAGGGGTGTCCCCCCTTGTCAACGGAGGCCCCGAGTCCGTGTCAGGGCGCGCCCGAGCCCCTTCCCTCACCCGCCGGCCGACCAGGGAGCCCGCGATCCGCACCGACCCGCACACCGGTTACGGCGGTGTCGACCGGCGCCGGTTGCGGAGGGCCGAGGAGGCGCCCATGGACCACGGCGACTTCCCGCGTACCACTACGACGGGAATGGACGCCGGCGATCCACTGTTCAGGGGAGCGGTGGGCCCGTTTCCTGCGGGAAGCGGGTGCGGCGGTGCAGGAGGCGAGCCGGGAGAGCTGCAGGGAGACCTCTACTTCGTGGAGGTCGTTTCGTTGCCGGTTCTTTGGGCTTTCCTTGGAATGAGCCCGCCGAGCCCCGGACGACCCCAGTGTTGTCAGTGGCGCCGACCATAATGGAATGCCTCACCGACTCCACCTGGAGGTACCGTGTCCGGTTTCCGTTCCCTGAGCTCCGGGCTCCGCGCGCTGCAGCCCGCGGCCTTCGGCACGGACCCGAGCGGTGAGCGCCTCGCGCGCATCCGCAGATCGCCCCACTTCAAGGACGGGGTGTTCCAGAATCCCGGCGGCACGGCCCGGACCCGCCCGTCCGGCTCGGCGCTGGACTTCGCGAAGGTCTTCTTCGACAAGGAGCAGCGGCCCCGCCGTGGCCCGAAGGGCACGGTTCCGGTGCATGCCACGACCCTGGCCGACCTCGCCAAGCGGCCCGCCACGGGGCTGCGGCTGACCTGGATGGGGCACTCCAGCGTGCTCGCGGAGATCGACGGGCAGCGGGTGCTCTTCGACCCGGTCTGGGGCGAGCGCTGTTCCCCGTTCTCCTTCGTCGGCCCCAAGCGGTTGCACCCGGTGCCGCTGCCCCTGGCCGCCCTCGGCCCGGTCGACGTCGTGGTCATCTCGCACGACCACTACGACCATCTGGACCTGCCGACGATCAAGGCGCTGGCCGACACGGACACCCTCTTCGCCGTCCCCCTCGGCGTCGGCGCCCACCTCGAACACTGGGGCATCTCCGCCGACCGGGTGCGCGAGCTGGACTGGCACGAGGCGACGAAGGTCGGCGGTCTCACCCTGACCGCGACACCGGCCCGTCACTTCTGCGGCCGCGGCCTGCGCAACACCCAGCACACGCTGTGGGCGTCCTGGTCCGTCGCCGGCTCCGAGCACCGGATCTACCACAGCGGCGACACCGGGTACTTCGAGGGCTTCGAGGACATCGGCGCCGAGCACGGCCCGTTCGACGCCACGATGATCCAGATCGGTGCGTACTCCGACTTCTGGCCGGACATCCACATGACGCCCGAGGAGGGCATGCGTGCCCACCTCGACCTCCAGGGCGGGCAGCCGCACGGCGTGATGCTGCCGATCCACTGGGCCACCTTCAACCTGGCCACGCACGCGTGGTCCGACCCCGGCGAGGGCACCATCGCGGCCGCCCACGCCACGGGCTCCCGCGTCGCTCTGCCCCGTCCGGGCGAGCCCTTCGAACCGACCGCCGGGACGGTGCCCTCCGCCCCGTGGTGGCGCGCGGTCGCCCAGGCCCCGAAGGACGGCTGGCCGACGGCGGAGGCCCGCACGGGGGCGGCGATCAACACGGTGGCCGACTCGGTGGCCGAGGGCACGGGGGAGCCGGAAGCCGTACCGGCAGGGTGATGACCAAGGCCGTTGGTTGACACGGACAGTGACGCTCAGGGGCTGACTTCTGTGGGCGTGGAGAGGTCCGAAACGGTCTTGTCGGGTCGGTGACCGGACAGGTGACAGGGAAACGGCGACACCTGCGCCATGGCGACCCGCTCGCGCAGGCCCTGCCCGCCGTCGTGCTGCCCTGGCG